>PLGY01000047.1 GCA_003139855.1 Candidatus Methanoflorens stordalenmirensis | reverse complement strand
TCGAGACTGCTCGTGGGCAGCACTGTAACCCACGTAATGCAAAACGCACGCACGTGCGTCATGGTGATACGCCCCGCGCCTGTGCACATCGCAGAACAAAACCGGGATTATTGAAATGCCACTCTGCGCTGCGATACATAGGGGTTGTGATTCGAGACTACTCTGGCTCGTTTTTAAATCCGCGCCCAAAATTGCTCTCTCGAATAAAGAAACACGGTGGAGCACTAAATATGAAAAAATGAGCGTGATCGCTGCGCCCAGGATGCCAATGCGCGGAATTAATACTACGTCCAGGCCTATCAACACGAGCAGCGCAAGGACGTTGCAAAAAGCACTCATTTTTGCTCCGCTCGCACCGACCGATGCCGCAAGCCACGTGTAGCTTAGAAAAACAACATATACCGTTGCTGCGAGTGCAAAAAAGAAGGATAGTTGCGGGCTGAATGCGTACTGATGCCCATAGAAAACGAAGGCTATCACTTCCGCACAAACGATGAGTGGCAGTTTGGCGAAAAAAGTGGTATTGCTTGCCACGAAATTGCAAAGCGGGTAGCGCGCGTTTAGAGGTTTTACCCAAACCAGCGGAGGAGTGGAAGAAAAACCCACTCCCACGCGGGAGCGACGTACCTGCGCTTGGGCCACCGGGCTTCCACAGCTTTCACCACTTGTCGTGCGATGCTCCAAGTGCCTGGTAACTCGAGCTTCAGGACCCACTCCTTGCGCCGCATATATGTCATGTGATCTTTGTACAGGCTCTGTGCGCCTATCCATTCATATTTCCGTGACATGAAGTTCTCATTGAAGCCCGTCTTGTACACCCCAGGGTTGATGATGATGACTTTGATGCCAAAGGGTTTCAACTCCGTTCGTAAGGAGGACGCAACGCTTTCGAGTGCGAATTTGGTCATCCCATAGGGCGCGTAAAAGGGCGAGGGAGTAAGCCCTGCCATTGAGCCCATAAATATAACCCTCCCCTGGCCCTTTGCGATGAGCTTCGGCACGACTTTTTGCGTTAACCGTAACGCTGAAAACACGTTGGTCTCACATACGGCCTTAACTCTTTCAAGATCTATCTCTGCTAAAGGCCCGGAATCGCCGATCGCTGCATTGTTGATTAGGACGTCAATGTCCCAGTTGTCCACTTTGTCGATGTCGCTGGATTCCGTTATATCAAGTGTGTCTATTACGAAGTTCTCGCCACACGACTGCAAGGCAGTTCGCAAGTCATTGACTGAGCTCTCACGGTGAACGGTAGCATACACCGTGTGTCCTCTTTTTAGGAGCCGGCAGGCCACATCGAGCCCTATGCCGCCCCTGCAACCTGTTATGAGAATGCTTGCCATGCGCCACGGATCGCCTCTGGTACTATTTTCGCGGCGTGTATAAAAGCTACGTTACATCCAGTAAGCGAAATACAAGTCGTATCAGTGCCCTTTGATAATCAATTATATTTTTCAGAAGGTTTTTATAGGTTGTACAAAGCATGCGACGCAGCAGGTGTGGCTAATGTGCCCCGACGAATCAAAAGCGCAGACCAATAAAGCGGTCTCCCGTTTGCGGATCTGTTTTGTCTCTCCGTATCCGCCAAGATTTGATGGCATAGCGACGTATTCGCACGAACTCGTTGAAGCAATCAAAAAGCTTGGGCACACGGTGTACGTCATCTGCAATCCGGATCTCGATGCAGGCGGGCATGGCGGACAGCAAAACGTTTTTGCTGCGAGGGATCCCCAGAAAGCGGGATGGCCTCAGGACGTTCTTGACATCATCAACAAGCTGAACCCAGATGTTGTACATATCCAACACGAATACGGTCTTTACGATATCGACGGCAGACTTAGCACTGATCTGCTTGACCTTCTCGTGCGGTTGAACCTGCAAAGAATCCCCACCGTCGTGACGTATCATTCAGTGTACAGCACCCTCGGCGACAAGGAGCATGTATTTATGAACCTGAGTTTGCAGCTAATTGATGCCGGGATCGTGCACGAAGAGCTCCAAAAGATCTTTCTGCCGGTGAATTTGGGCTGGGTGCCCCAGAACGTCACCGTAATACCGCACGGGGCTAAAGTGCTCGAGGCGGGGGGCGTGCCTGACGTCATCGAGTCGAAAAAAGAGTACGGTCTTCAGGGTAAGGACGTCGCCATGTGTTTGGGCTGGTGGGAGGAGTACAAGCGCTTTGACGACGTTGTCGAGATATGGCCACAAGTAGTGAGCGAAGTGCCTAATGCCGCTCTGGTTATCGCCGGAGATGCGCGGCCAGGGTCCGCGGGCGGGGTGCACTACAAACCTACGTTGTTGAAGGCTGTGGCTGATAGCCCTGCAAAGGATAGCATCTTTGTCATCCAAGGTTCTTTCCAACCAAAGGAGTATCTAACGATTGAAAATACGGCAGATATCGTTGTGTTGCCGTATGAGCAAAGCAGTCAGTCAGGGGTATTGGCTCACGCATTTTCGCTGGGCAAGCCTGCCGTCGTCACAGACGTTGGGGGTCTGCGGGCGGAAGTTGAGGCGAGCGGCGGAGGGGTCGTCGTTCCGCGGGGAGACTTGGAGCAGCTTAAGGGGTACATCGTGCTGCTGCTCTCTAACAGGCAGATTAGGGAACGATATGCGCAACGGGCGTTGGCGTACGTCGAAAAGCGCATTGGTTGGAAGTACGTGGCAGGGATGCACCAATTGCTTTATCTCTCGATAATCAAGAAAAAGTCGCGTGCGATTCGAGCGTAGCGCAAGCGCAGCAACCGGGTCGCGCTTAAAACGGTGTCTTCGATGATCCTTCGGAGCTCGTGCACCTCGTCGTGAATCGCCGCACGCCTCGGGACGGACACATCATTGGAGACGATCTCGTGGAAGTCTGAGGATTGTTCGAGCNNCCGAGCTCAACGAGCGCCGTGAGCGCGTAGTAGGCGTTCTTGAGGCTCGAGATGCCTGAATCGACAGCCCGCCGAAACCCGCCGTTGGCGTTCTGGAGCTGGCCGATGAACCGCGCGGTCTCCTGCGGGTAGCGGGGACGCTCGTTCACCGCCCGCATAATGGAGAGCCCTCGGTGGATCTCATCGAGGTAGTTGGGCGTATTCACGGGCGTCTGCGAGAATCCGCCAGTCTTCCACTCGCATCGCCGTATCCACTGGGAGACGCCCGCGAGGCAGTCTACTGGGCAGAAGGAGAGCGCCCGTACCGCATTGTACGTCGAATAGACCGACGCGTGGTCAGCGCCGAAGCCTCCCTCCGGACGTTTGTACGGACGTACCGCTGCGACGACCTCAGTCTTGACCGCTGGCGAGGGCTCTTCGTGCCGGAGGGCGAGGATCGCAACGGCCCTGCCCAGAGATTGAAGGAACGAGTTACTAAGCTCGTAGTACGGTTGAGACACGATATTGAGCGTACCCTTCAACTGGCTGTGCAGAAAGTCGTCCGGATCGAAGAGAGGCGGCACCCCCAAGAGATCGAGCCCGCGGAGAACGTAATCGGCGCTGTAGACGCTCTGGAATGAGCCATCGCTGCCTTGGCGCTGTTGCAGGAAGTCTGCCGTCAGCTCGGGCTCCGGCACGGGCCGATTAAGGGCGGTGAGCACGTACACTGCATAGAAGGTGTCAGCTGCGTTCGACTCGTTGAGGCGATAGTAGCAGTACCCGCCGTCGTCGCTCCGCGTGCTCTCGACGTATGCGACGAGCTGACGCACGCCAAACCGTAACAGTTTCTTGTTCACTCCCGTCACCAGTAGTGTCTTCATCCATTGCAAGCTCACCCGTAAGCCGA
>PLGY01000061.1:9872-17097 GCA_003139855.1 Candidatus Methanoflorens stordalenmirensis | reverse complement strand
TCTGCCAGACATCATGAAATCCAATACCCGTGCCTGCAAAAGGCTCAATTCTCGAATCTGAGCCCGTGCGGGGCTTATGGTCTTGATGATCGTTGACGACCACAAGGAACGCTAAGCTCCATCGTGAACTGTTTGGTAAATCGTCGCAGCGGCACCTGCAAGCCCTCTAAACTCACGTGGCAGCCGTATAATCGGATATGCGTGCGATGGCTTTGAACTCTGGACGCTTATGGTGTGCGTGCAGATTGGTTGCATGCTTTACGAAACGCGCCAAGCATGCATAACCGTTGTGATTCACTCCAACAGAATCTCAAGAACTGGCTGCCGAGCCACCCTCAGACTCACTGTTATGGGCATCCCAAGTTCAGCGTTCTTGCCCGGCACAAAAATAGCCACGCTTGCCTTAATCAGCGCCGCTGAGATTAACGTCAGAGTAGGCAACCCCGGTGCCGCAGCGACCGAGCTTAAGACCGCATTGCTGCCACATATGAGTGGCTGCTCGGCTACAGGAAAGCCGGATAGCAATGACTGGGTGCGGACGTGTGCGGCGCAGGGGCAGCTCTACCCGCAGGTGCAGAACTTGATACAGGGGTTGCAGGCGTTGCAGGGGTCGTGAAGGGGGGCTTTATTGCAGCCTCTCCTTTCCTCTTTTTTTTTCACCGGACCGTTTGTTGAGAGAGTTAACAACAACACTTATGACATCACGTCGCCATTTCACGCTTTTGATTGATTTTTCCGTCAAGGGGGGACACAAATGAGAAAGATTACGTTAAAAATGGTTTTGATGACAGGCGTCCTCGCGGTGCTTATCGTGAGTGTGGCTGGCTGCACATCATCAACTACGAGCAGCAACCAAGCGGCAAGCAGCACATCACAAGCTACGTCAACGACAGCATCAACTTCTGCTTCAGCGTCCGCATCAGCAACGCCTACGGCAACGCCTTCGCCTACAGCGTCGCCTTCTATCGTTCCTACGGCCTCCCCTACACCTACCCCAGCACCGAGCTACACAGTGGTAATTACCGGCCCGACTGATACTAACTATGGTATCACTTGGACAGCCACAGTTTATGAGAACGGGGTGCCCGTCCCGCAGAATCAGCTTACAGGGGTAACGTGGTATATCAACGGCGTGCTGAGTCGAGGCGATGATGCGACAGGTTGGGGAAGCGGCACTTCGGCCACGATGACACACGACGCTAACGGGCTCGCGGGTTCGCCATTTCAACAAAACAACGTTATCACAGCGGCCTATAAGGGCGTGACCTCAGCACCCGCATATTTCGTTGATTCGGAGCTAGCGCCGTATTCAACGCCGACACCGACACTGACAGCGACGCCTACACTTATACCAACGCCTACACCAACGCCGACCCCCACAGCTAGGCCGACAATCAGAGTGATATAACGCTTATTATGGCGGAGGGCTGATAAGCGAGTCGCGGCTTCGGATTGTGGGCGTCTGGCGTACGTCTCGATATAAAAAAGTTAGAGCAAGCAAATAGCGGGTCAGCCTCAATTCTTAAGCTTCATTGACCCCGTCTTATGTATTTGTTTTTGCTTATACTGGGGGTGAAAAATGAGTGCAGAAACGGCTGAAGCAATAAGAGAACTTGTAGGCGTGGTGATAATAGTAGCTATCCTTTGGGCGGCCTATTTTTTGTAGTTTGGAATTTCAGGATGGGGGGAACAATAGACCATAGGGCTGGCCAGTGCGCTAAACCGAGTAGCCACAATCACGGATAGCAATTCTTAAGCTTCATTGGCCCCGTCTTGCATATTTGTTTTTACTTATAAGGGGGATGAAATGTGAATCCAATAACTCGGATGATGAAGCAGTATATCAAAACGCCGCTCAAGTATGCGCTGCCTTTGCTTTTTATCTGCTCTCTCGCTCTCGTGTCAATTAGTGGTTGCTTGTCTGCTAACACTAACACTGCAGTAGCTTCGCCAACTGCGACACCAGCTACAGCGATTGGTACTGCATCCAACTCAGAGATAAGCATCGCCGCCACGTACCAAGGGGTATATGTGTCGGATAACCAGTTTGAACAGCCATCAGCGGGAGACCAATATGTTCAGGTCTACGTAACGGTGACTAATGTTAACGATCCCGGTGCAACGATCGGGAACCCGTTCTTCTTCACACTCTTTGACTCAAACCACGTAGGGTACCAGCCCACAACGGCTTCATTTGGTAATGGTGGGGTGCAAAGCATTGAAAATTCAAATCCCGGACAAAAAACAGCAGGCACGGTAATTTTTGAGATCCCGCAGGGTGCCAATCCTGTAAGCCTCACTTACAACGACTTGACCAACGACCTGACGATTACCTTAGGCACCGCGACTCCAACGGCGACACCAGCCCCATCAGTTGTCCCTACAATTGCTCCGTCAGTTATTACGCCAACCCCAACCCCGACACCAACGCTGACACCCACTCCGACGCCTACTCCAACTCCAGCCCAAGTAACCATATCTTTTAACGGGGCAAATGAAATATCGCATGGAGCAGTATTCGAGTTGAGTGCTATTGTTATGCAAGGGAATACGCCAGTAACTACCGGAACCGTAACATTTAGTTTAGCGGGTCAAACATATACCGCTACACAGACAGACTCAAGTGGGATAGCTGGAAGGTGGACATCACCACAGTTTAGTCCGATTACACAAGTAGGCCCATATACTGCAACAGCATCATATACTGGCCCCGCCGGAACCGCGTCTACAACCTTGCAGATAACGCTGACGTGAGTAATTAGATGGTTCCCGGTCTTACTCGCTGAGCTGAACAGTTTGGGTGCGTAAACCAACGACGCACCTTCTTTTTTTTGACTATCTCTCGGAGACACTTTTCGGACTGTTAACAGCCGCGGACATCTTTAGCTTTTTTTTATTTTTAAGTACCTGAAGGCCGGTGCTGCACCAACGTTGGAACCCCAATTAAGCGCGTTTTGATAGCTGAAACGTGTCTGCGTGAGTTCTAGCGGACAATGTCGGCTGGAAACGCCTCTAAAAGTAATATCTATACATATTCTCCAATGAATCTCTTTTTAGCGTCCTAACACTCAGCTGGCAGCATGCGAGAAGAAGTAGTGAAGTTTTAAAAAAAGTAGAGAGGAATAAGAAGAGGTCAATTATACTGCCCAATGAGTCGTGGCAATGGGATACTATTCTGGAGCATGCTTACGAGTCTGAATCTAAATCTGATTCTGAGGAAGAAGAAGAGGATTGGTTTGAGAATTGGCTAGACGAAGTCTATGCGACGGGTTATCTCACTGCGAGAGTTCGACATCCCCCCAATACTTCATATAAATATCAAACACCGGCCCTGGTCTTGGGCTCTTGTAAAATCGCCAATCCACCCCAGAAACGCCATGCGTGAGTATGTAGTTCTTGTTTGACCGATCCCACTGAGTAACGTGCCGTATTGATCAGTGCCAGCTGCGCTGAACTGTAAATGACCGACAGAATAAAAGCGGCGTAATGCCTAGCCTAATAATTGCTGATCTTTTCCTTCTTCTGTGTCGCATTGGAGCTACTACAAACGTGCCTAGCTAAGCTGCCTGAAAATGTGAACCCAGAGATTGATCGCCATGGGTACCATCGTCACTATGATAACCAAGATGACGAACAATGGCGTTATTTTTGCTTTTCCACGCCAGACNNAGGTTGACCATGGTTTTACTCCTCACGCTTCAGTGTTCATTTGATTCAAAAACTGTTAGCGACAGTTTAGTTGCGAGCAGGGTATTTTGCCAATACTTTATATATACATCATACACCTGCTCAGGCAGCTTATATTGAGAATGCTTGCTCCGCGTGCGTCAATCTTCCTTTTTTTCGCTCGCACCGGGAGTAGCTTAATAAATACTTAAGGCAGAATCAGCGAAACAGGTGAAGATTTTGGCCATAGGAGAGAAGCTATTTGAGGAAAAAATCACTCCAAGAGGGTTTGCCATAAAATCCGTAGGATCAGAAGGCGTTGAATCTGAGTATAGCGTAACTGGTGAGATTACCGGCTTTGGAAAGGCCGAAGGCATCAAGGCCACAAATATGGGAACTCTGTGCAATCTTGTGCGGCCCAGCGGCATAACTACAGGCACCGCGCAAGGGATCATGACCACGACTGACGGGGATTCTGTGGTCTGGAAACTCTGCTATGCGGGCAAAACTTCTGGCACAGGAGGGAGGCTCACAGGCACAGTGACCTTCATGACAATGTCTGAGAAGCTTGCGTGGCTCAACAGCACTATCTGCGTTATGGAAAGCGTGGGCGACGCTAAGGTCGGAACCAACTTGTTCTACGAGTGGAGTTGAAAACGCACATCCTTCCAGTAATTCATGTAGATGTCATACACATGCTCTGGTAGTGGGTGGCGATAGTTGCTCCACGAAACGCTTGAAACGCCGTGCGTCAGGATGTAAGCCCTATTGGATTGTTCCCATTGAATGACATCGCCATGCTGTTCAGCGAATTTCCTGAGGTCTCCCAGCGTGAAATGAGTCGGTATCCGTATAAGCGGAATCTTCTCTCGCTTGATCCACGTCAACACTGAGTCGTATGCGAACATAGATTCATCGTCGCCTCTTCCGCCCAAAAGCGGCTCAATCGCTCGTATTACCTCAGGATGGAGTGGCACGTAATGCTGCATCCTGATCTTATCTTGTTCAGCGTTTACGAGCAGCACAGGCTTCTCCGTCTGGAGGGCTGCACGAAACTGCCCGACTTTGAGCCGCGACATCGTCGCCATCGTCCGCTGTCCTGTGTACGCGCCAAGCACAATGAACGCGGTGCATTGCAACGACCGTCGCTTTGATATCTTGCCGTCTTGTTCTGCTCGTTTGATGTGCGAGAGAACATTTCTGATGTCGGCTTCTGTGATAATGCGCGATGTGACCGCCTTTCGCACTCTCACCTTTTTCGGCATGGCTAAGAACACTTCGAAGGCAAGATAACGAGTGTCCAACTTAGTCTTCGTGAGATACGACAGAAAAGATTTTGCAAACGAAAGCGTTTTGCTGTGGCTCCACCAGCTGCGATATCGTTGCAGGGTTTCAGTTCGCAGTTGTTCCAAAGTGTTTTGCGAGATCATACCAAGGGTAGCCTGCCAGAACATCTTAGCAGCCTGCATAATCCACTTGCATGAAAGCTTCGCAAGACCCATTATGCGGTTTGAAACATAGCTTGAAAGCTCGCCAGCTGTGAACGGCAATGCGAGATCGCTGAGCGTTTCGCCTGTCGGATGCGTAAAAAACGAAACCTCGCTGGTATTACTATAGATTTTAGGCGTAAACTCCATATACGGCAGCGACAACGACCGCGTAGACAACTTTTCGCTTAAAGTAGACAACTTCCGGCCAGAATCAAAAAGCTCCCCAGAGGCCGCTATTTCATCCAAACACCCAAGAAACAGATGGGTTCTAGGTAGCTCAAATCCAATACCTGTGCCTGCAAAAGGCGAAGTATCATGACAGGATAACAATGTGAATAGGAAGTGAGTTGCTTATGTCGTCAATGAAGGCCGTTCAAATTAGCAAGCCAGGCGGTGATTTCGAATTAGTGCAAAAGGAAATCCCAGAGCCCATCGAGAACGAAGTACGCATTAAAGTGCAAGCCTGCGGCGTTTGCCACGGAGAAGCCCTAGTAAAAGAGGGGACATTTCCTGATATCAAGTATCCCAGAGTTCCAGGGCATGAGGTTGTTGGGACAATTGATAAACTCGGTTCGAATGTTTCTTTCTGGGAGCGTGGCCAACGAGTGGGAGTTGGATGGTACGGAGGGCCGTGCCTTGAGTGCGAAGCGTGCCGAATGGGAGACCCCAGTGCGTGTACGAGCTTCTTAACCACAGGGATTTCATTTGATGGCGGCTTTGCCGAATACATGGTCGTGCCAATACAAGCGTTGTCAATGATACCCCGCGAGCTCAACTCGTTAGAAGCGGCACCCCTGCTGTGTGCCGGCAGGACAAGTTTTAGTGCCTTGCGTTACAGCGGTGCTAAGGCCGGCGATCTGGTAGCGATCCTAGGCCTCGGAGGCCTTGGCCATTTAGGGGTGCAGTTCGCTCGAAAGCTCGGTTTTAAAACGGTGGCACTATCGCGCGGCACGGACAAACAAGAGCTGGCTTATGCATTAGGCGCGCACGTCTATATTGATACGGAGTCTTCAAATCCGGCGATGGAGCTCCAAAAACTTGGCGGTGCACGAGTTATTCTGGCTACCGCGCCCAACGGTAAAGCGATCTCGGACGTCATAAACGGGCTTGGTTTTGAGGGCGAGTTGATAGTAGTCGCCTACCCTGGCGAACCGATACAAGCCTTTGCGTGGCAGATGTTAGGCGAACGGCGTTCGATCAAGGGATGGACCGTTAGACCGGCGAAACAAGTGTCGGAAGACGTGCTGGGTTTTAGTGTTATTTCCGGGGCTTTACCGATGATTGAAGTTTTTCCGTTAGAGCAAGCGGCATTGGCATACGAGAAGATGATGACCGCCAAAGTACATTTTAGGGCAGTATTAAAAGTCGGTGACTGACGGGAGGTCAATATGCAAGACACCTTAAAACTTATCCAGGAAAGGCACTCAGCAAGGGCTCCCTTCGATCCGCAACGCCCCGTAGCGACGCAGGATCTGAGGCAGATTTTGGAGGCGGCGCGTTGGTCACCTACCGCCCACAACATGCAGAACTTTGAAATAGTCGTCGTTGATGATACGAAGATTCTGGAAACATTGGGAGAAATTGAGTCTCATATCTCGGAGGAGTTCATTCAAGAGAATTATCAACAGCTCTCGTTTTCGGAAGAGGAGTTACGTCAAAAAAAGGTCGGGATCCTCGGCACTATGTTTCCGCCGACATGGACGGATCCTACTAAGGTGGACGAGGCCGTTCGTGAGACTTCGTTTCTGAACCGAACCATTAGAGGCAGTCCGGTGCTTCTGATCGTGATCTACGATCCAAAGAAAAGAGCTCCTGCTTCGGAGGATGATGTCTTGGGTTTTATGAGCCTCGGTTGTGTTATGGAGAACATGTGGCTTATGGCGGAGTCCCTGGGGATTGGCTTCATGATAATGAGTGTCTTCAGCGCAGACTCAATCGAGGATGAGGTGAAACGAGTTCTCAATATTCCCGAAAACGTGAAGATCGCCTACGCCTGCCGCTTGGGGTACCCTGTCTCTGCACCAGCTAAATATCTGAGAGTGCGCCGTGACGTGGAAGATTTTACCCAC
>PLGY01000061.1:0-9804 GCA_003139855.1 Candidatus Methanoflorens stordalenmirensis | reverse complement strand
CGAATTACGGCGGCTGGAAAAAGCCAAAAGGCAACGGTTAAGTCATTGCACAATTTAAAGTACACAGTTGACCGCAGTTTTGAGTGGGGCAGAATGAAATCGAAACGAAATACGAAGAGGTGGGGAGATGAGCCCGCTTAGGACCATAGAGTTTCTCTTATTGCTTTGTTTAGTGGTTGGCTTTGTGTTTCTAACCTACCTGAACGGGTTTTACTGGAGTTACTCAGCCGGTATCGTCATTCCATTAATAGTCATAGTCCTTCTACTCATTGAAGATCCAAAACAATGGCAAGGTATGGCTTCTAGGTCGACAAAAGTTCGCCGTATCTGATCCGTGTCGCTGTAGATGATGAAACAAAAGGATTGCGCTCGCAACCCGTTCCTCGCGACGTGCAACCGATTTGTGCGCACAAGATAGGCCCTCACAGTTAGAAGCGGTCTCACGTCGCCCCGATCAATCGGCTGCCGCATGAATTCCGTCGAATGGCCGGTGCCGCTGCGACGATTTTTGAGACAACTTATAACGATGGACTCGCTTCTCTCGCCGGCCCACTGTAAACGTTAACAGAGCTTTTCAGAAGCTTCAAACGACGAAAGAATCGCAAAAACGACCTTGACATGGGCGGTCACCGGTTCGAATCCGGCCGAGCTCTTCCTCCTCCTCTTTGGTGCATGCACGAACCCAATTAAACGGCGGGTAAACTCCTTATCACTGGTCATCAGTCATCACAACGTACGTGAATCAAGTAGTAGATGTAAGTAAAGCGTCGAAAAAAAGGCGCTTAGAACGTCAGTGCGGACGTTCTTAAGATCGGCTGATTTGATTTCGTTGCTCTTCGACACGGTGGCAAAACGATTTATCTCTAAATTGTTGTAGTCATCACCAAGGTTATCGGTGTGCCAATTTGCGAGGTTGGCATTGCTGAAACGCCGACAAGCGTATTTCCTGAAAGACCGTACCACAAATCAAGACTGGAATTTCCAACGTTTCCAGGGGCGTACGCGGTGTAACCTTGCGATTTGTACGCGCTTATCAATTGATTCTTGAAGGCAAGCGCGTCTGAATAAGAGTTCATAGGGTAAACTTGTGCGTTATATGTCTTTCCGTTCTCCATAAGCGTACCCACGTAGGCTTGCTTACCATTCGCCGTAACGAGCTTAAATGGTGAAACCGTGGTGAGTCCGGCACCCAGACCAGCAGTATTCAATCTGCTCGCGTAATCGGGCAGGTTTGACGTCGTTGGCTGTGGTGTTGGTGATGTACTTGGCATCACCGTCGCCGCCACAGAGGCTGATGCTTGCGGTGTCGGCGTCGTCGCACCGACCGACGCTTGAATAGTCGGCGAAGCTGCGGATCTGTTCGCCGTTTGTTGAGACGCAGATATCGCGCCCGCCACGGTAGATAACAATAAAAGGATTAGCACGCCGTAAAGGATATATCGCTTCTTAAACCGCCGCCGGGAGGGCCCCTCAGCTGGAGAGGGGTACGATTGTTCACCGCTCAAAGGCTCTTCCGGCGGAGGTGGGGGAGATGCACTGCTCAATTCCACGTACTGGCCCCGCTCCTCATCGCGTGAAGGCTCTTCCGGCGGAGCTGCGGAAGGCGTCTTGGGCGGTGACGTTGGAGGGGCAATGAACGACTCGCCGCAATCTGCGCAAAATGCGGCGTACGGTTGATTCCTCGCGCCACAGTTCTTGCAGAACTTTTCGTTATCCATACGCGCTCGCAGAGGTAAATCGGTTCACAGAATAGAGCAAGGCCAGTCTATTCTGAGTGTTCCGACAGTTGTTGGTCCACACACAGACTTAAAGATACCTATTTGTGCCGGCGTTTTGGTGTGGCTACGTGCAGATTCATAGAAATGCGTTTCCCTCGTTGAGACAGACCGCGTCAGCCGTAGCTTGAGAGCACGTTCTTCACAAGACTGTATGGGACGTCATTTTGCTATGCAATGCCAACAGTAAGATATCCCTGCAAGCGAGTAGTTTCTCAAAATCCTGAGCAGACAGTACGACGCACTCATCGCCTTGACTCACCGCCAATATGTTTAACGGCTCGTACGAGTCTGCGATGAAGCGTTCTTTTCTCTTCGTGTCGCAGTTTCCCATTTCATCACCCTTTCCTGATCATCGTGCCAGATACTCACCATGCGTTGCCCCGCTGCGCGTGGCAAAGAAGGAACACTAGGTACAACACTCGCTAGTACTTCAATAATTTCGCTTAAAAAAGAGCTAGAATATGAGGCCAGACAGAATAATGAACAGTGAAGCGACGTAAATCGGGGCCTGTGCGACAATCTGCGCTGCGAGCGTACTGGTGCGCGGGACTAGCGCAACGCTCTATCGCGCGATGATCCTTGCCAAAAGAGGGTTTGCGCCGTACGAATGGCCAGCCGGTGCCTCCCACGTCGTGAGTACGACCCCAAAGCGTCCAAGTCGTCGGTCTTATTACCTATCGTTGCTAAAGATGCTATTTGCCACAACAATCATACTTGCTGATCAACCTCCTTGGTGGGTCCGCCTCCGGGCGCAAAAAAATGGAAACGGCAATCATCCGTATATTCGAGCAGCATCTGGACTTCGTGTCAGCAGATGCTGCAATGCAGCTTGCTCAGCGATTCGCGGACCAGTTCGAAAACATATACACCCGTCTAAGCCACGAGGACGTGCCCCCAGAAGACTTAAGCAAAGCGCACAGGTTCCTCTTTGAAGAGATAAAACAGTTAGTCCGGCCCGATCCTCGCTTGGATCTGCGTTATCCAGATGAGGCAATAAGTAACGTCGCACTACTGCTGGTCGACGACTTGATGCGAGTCGTTGCGCCCCAGTCGAACGATGCGTTAAAACGACTCTCGCAATAGGTCTTGCCGGCACATTGCGCTGAGCACTAGGTCTAACTTAAACGGTGAGTTGTTTTGCTGCTGCGTGAGAGAATCTTCTTCTTCAGAGTTTAGCTGACTTGCTGTAGTGTCGCGTTAAACGTTATCACGACCTCGCCAACTTGGATTATGTAACTGGCAGGAGACGTTGGCTGGTCGCCCTGCATTTTTATATACGAGCTCGTGTTGGGCAGGCTGTTTGTAACACTTAGATAGCTCTGATGCGTATTAGCGGAGCTTGCAGTTGTTAGAGCCGGGAAACCTATCAGTTCGGCAGCTGTTGTAGCGTTGTATCCTTGATTAATGGAGTTGACATAATTGCTTGCATCAGATACCGAGGCGAACTTCGTGTACTGTGCTGCATACGTGAGGCTTTCATTCGTCCCGGCTACCCTGTAGGTCACCATCGCGGTTGTCGCATTGACCCATTGGATTGATTGGTTCAACGTTCGAACCCAAGTGGCGCTGTTATATGCTTGCAGATCATCGCTGATGATGGCCTGGAGCACTGGATCGTGGGTTGTACTGCTAGCAGATTGCGAGGTATTCTGCGTGCTGGACGTGCAGCCGGCGGCTAGAACACTTGCGATTATCGCTGTAGCAATGAGGATGGTGACTCTTGATCTCATAACAGTAAATAAGCGCAGATTCCCCAATTAATAGTTTTCTATTCGCAAAAAGCAAAGCTGCCCGGCTCTTTTTTTTAAAAAGAGCATTTTTTAGACCCTTTTTAACGTCTTTTCAGCTTGAAAGCTCTGAAATGGGGAATAAGCGGCACTAGCCGCTTTTCCGGTGCTGGTCGAGGAAACGTGCAAACAAAACGTGTCCTATGACGTTAGGCTCACTCATTCATCGTCAGTCTTTCGTTTGCCTTCCAAACAAGTTCAGGATCTCCATGGGGACGGGAAGCACGATGACGGAGTTGTTCTCCTCACCGATTCGGACCATGGTCTGAAAGAGCCGAAGCTGCAAAGCGGCAGGTGACTTCTCGATCGTCCGAGCTGCTTCTAATAGCCGATCCGCTGCCATCGCTTCACCTTCTGCAAGCGTGATGCGCGCGCGCCTGTCGCGTTCTGCTTCAGCTTGGGCGGCCATCGATCGCTTCATATCCTCAGCGAGCTCGACGTCCTTCAGCTCGACCGATAACACGTGAATGCCCCACGCCATAGTAAACTCGTCGACAAACTTCCGGATGCTTTCGCCGAGCTCGTCACGTCGAGCGAGGACCGTGTCAAGTTCAGCGGTTCCTACGACGTTCCGCAGACTCGACTGTGCGAGTTGGTTTATCGCGTACCCGTAGTTGCTTATCTCGATGACCGCCTTTTCTGCCTCAACGACTTTGTAGAAGATCACCGCGTTGATCTGGCACGAGACATTGTCTTTCGTAATGACCTCCTGCCGCGGAATGTCTAGGGTGTTCACGCGTAAGTCTACTTTCTTGAGCGATTGAAACGCTGGGAACACGTAGCGCAATCCTGGGGCGTAAACGGCTTTGAACGATCCGAAGGTGAATTTCACCCCTCTTTCGTATTGGTAGATCACGCGAAGGCCAGTGAGGAGATAAATAGCGATGACCACGACGATAAAAATCGCGACGTCAACGATAGCATTTAGATCTATTTGACCAAACATGGATGACACCGTTCACCAAATGGCGCGCGGGGTGATTAACTTTTCCAGCAAAAAAAGCTCTACTCGGCCACTTCAAAGAAGAAACTGGTACGGATCCCTATTTCGTTACTATCAGCCACCGGGGCATCGAACAAGGCCTTGATACCCTCGCTCACGTCCTGGAATCCCTCTGGCGTCAGCGGTGCATTGCTTGCACACCCTAAACTCGGCCAAGTACTTGTTCGCCGTCTCCCGGGCGTCATCGAGTTTTTTTTTGCACGTCGGCGGGCGCTTATCAGCAAAAGCGTAGCGGGCATTTTAGCGCTCGCAATCTACTCAGTAAGTCAGTGCACAAACAAGATAGCGATCGCGCTACATGCCTAACCAGCCTCGTGAAACTAATAGCGGGTTTTATCCTTAGTGCCTTAAAAAAAGAAGAGCGCAGCGTTCGTGGAAACTCACAGTACATTAAAAAACTGCATTTCGAATCTACAACTGCGAACAGCCGTTCGAGAGAAACGACTTTCTATCGCAACAAAAATGTTGCTGGCGCTCCGGAAATTTTTTCTTCGTCTCAAAACGGGATACTTGTGCTGTAATTTTCAAAAAAGTATCACTGTATTTCGTATAGGCAGGACTGAATATCCTCTCCAAGTTTTCCGATTGCATCTGCCCGGCACCGCTGGCAATGGCGCATCTGTTTTATATATTTCGCACATTCATCCTGCATTTTACGCTTCATCTCCATTGTAGGCGGCGTAATATCAGCAAACTTGTATTGTGCAATAAGGGGGATAACGTTGAATGTATACACACCCATTTCGCCTACCTTTTTCGCAATCTCCGGAATTTGTTTGTCGTTGATGCCTGGAATATAGACCGTATTAATTTTGACGATCATGTGCCGCTTTACCGCCTCTTCGATGCCTTTTAACTGGTGGGAGAGGAGAATTTTCGCACCTTCGACCCCCGTATAGTATTTGCCCTCGTAATTCACAAACTGGTAGATCTTTGCGCCGATCTCCGGGTCAATGGCGTTAAGGGTAACGGTGATATTACCAACATCATATTTCTGGAGCAGGTCGATCTTATCTGGGAGCAACAGTCCGTTGGTACTGATGCACTTGATAACATTGGGGTACTGCTCGTTAAGGCGGCGAAGCGTTTCAAAGGTCTCTTCATTTGCGAGCGGCTCACCCGGCCCGGCGATCCCTATAACCTTAATGTACCCATATTCGTCAAGTGCTTTCTTAACCAATTCCATAGCGTCATCAGGATTGAGTACTTTTGTTGTTACGCCCGGGCGGCTCTCGTTCACACAGTCAAAGTCACGAATACAGTAGTTGCATTGGATGTTGCATTTGGGTGCTACCGGAACATGACACCGCCCGAATGAGTGACACGCTTTTTCGGAAAAGCAGGGGTGTTCCTGGATTTTGCGCATCTGTGATGGGTCCCACTGGACTTTGCGACCTGCGACATCTGCAATTCTTATTTCCTCAGACATAGTCAACACCGCTACGTGCGTTGTGAATGTATAAATAAAGTTCAATTGTGATAGCGTGAGCCACCTTCATCCTTAACCACTTAGTTTTTCCATTTATTTGAAAGGTTGCCGGTTTCATTATTGATAAAAGGGATTATCCGCACCTCTCAGGCAATTCTGTCTCCATAGAATCGGCCGCGGACGAGTTCAGAATACCCTTATCGCTCTCAAGGTTCTTTTATGTGTCACGCTTTTATTACTCTCTTCGGTCATTTTATCGACCTGCTAAAATTGCAGCAAACGCTTTACACTGCTTTGTGATGGGGTCCGCGTGGTCTCGCTCGTTTGTTCAGAAACCAAAAAAAAAACGGCTGGGCGCTTCGCAGAAGCATCCCAAAAGACTTGTATATATTATTATGAAAACGTTAATATTAAAATGTTTGCTTGATGTGTCCCCATCGAACGCGCACACCAAGCATCAAGGTATTTATCTGGAAGATCGCGGCATTACCGGTCCCTATTCTCCGCCCCAATCTTCTTCAGGAAGTTCGCAGCATTTCCTGAGCGCGTCACGAGCTGTCGCGACAGCTGGCATGCCTGCCGTGACCACAAGGACCCCCAGCGTGTCGAGGACCTCTTCACGCGAAGCGCCCATGTTCATCGCGGCCCGCATCTGTGCGGTTGCACAGGCTTCACAGCCCATTGAGGAAACGACTGCGAGGGCGATTAGTCTCTTTGTTTTTGCGGAAAGCGCTCCATCGCTCAGAAGCGTTTTGTCCATGTCATATATGATGTCAAACATCTTCGGATGCGACTCATAAATCAGCTTCAGAAGCGCTGGTGAGAATCCCATATCTTTCCTAAGTTCTTTAAGTTCTACATCTCCAATAGGCATGATTTAAACCTCTAAATACTCATAAATGTTATAATATAAATCAATAGGTGAATTGGTGAAAGCGATTTCATCCGGCTGTGGCAGCTCCAGACGCGAAGCTGGCACTTAAATCAAGAACCGCACTGCGCGGGGTGGCCAACTGAGGTGCGTTCGGGTGGCGTAACGACGGACATTGTTAACGAAAAATGAAAAACGCTGACGAAGAAAAGTTTCCTGAGGACCGCAAGAAACGCGAGCGGTTGAAGGAGCCTGAGGGCTTGCCTAAAGGTGAAGAGTGCCCCCATTATCCCTGCCATTTCAAAGGACAAGTGTGCGTATTTTGTTATTGCCCGAAGTACCCGTGTGAGGATCCCCAGCTTGGTAAGTGGATAGTGAGCTCTCAAGGCGACGTTATCTGGACGTGTATCGACTGCAGACTAATCCACAAGAACAGAATAGCGGAATATCTGCGTGTCCATCCCAAAGCAACGACCGAGCAATTGCAGCGCATTGACGCCGAGTAGTCGTGTGCGCCACAGTAGCGTCTCGCAGAATCCTTTCTTGCACAGTTAGGCAGCTGAGCACTGGTAATATCCCGGTGGACGTGCGGCTTGCCATCAATTTTATATAGAACCGTACGCAATGTAATCACGTCATTTCATGATTACAGGAGGAAAAGTATGGCAGGACGAGGACAACTTGTTAGTGCCGGCGGACAGCCGATTTTGATTCTCAAAGAGGGAGCCACTCGGACGCGAGGCGAGGAAGCCCAAAGCATGAATATCGAAGCTGCGCGCGCCGTAGCAAATGCAGTACGAACGACTCTTGGCCCTAAGGGGATGGACAAAATGCTCGTCGATAGCATCGGCGATGTCGTCATCACCAATGACGGAGCAACCATCCTAAAAGAGATGGATATTGAACATCCCGCTGCAAAGATGATAGTTGAGGTCGCTAAGACCCAGGACGACGAAGTCGGCGACGGGACCACAACCGCAGTCGTGCTCGTCGGTGAACTTTTGCGAGAAGCAGAGGAGCTTTTGAGTGAAGACGTGCACCCTACGGTAATCGCTGCGGGGTTCAACTTGGCCGCGCGCAAGGCGACAGACGTACTTACTGAAATGGCTTTTGAAGGCGATGATGCGACGCTTAAAAACGTTGCGATGACGGCCATAACGGGAAAGGGCGCTGAAATGATGCTCGGCGAGATGGCTGATATCGTTGTCGAAGCGGTGCAGCTCGTCGCTGAGGACGTTGATGGAAAGAAAACCGTAGACCCCGATGACATCAGTGTAGTGCGCCGCTACGGCGCATCGGTCGATGATTCAAAACTCGTGCGCGGCCTCATCATCGACAAAGAAAAAGTGCACCCGCTTATGCCCACGACGGTGAAAGATGCCAAGATAGCCCTTCTTAATGTTGGCTTGGAAATCGAAAAGACGGAGATCGATGCGAAGATTGAGATCAACGATCCAGGACAGATGCAGTCGTTCTGGGATGAGGAAGAGCGGAGGCTTCAATCGATCGCCGACAAGGTGATTGCAAGCGGGGCAAACGTCGTTTTTTGCCAAAAAGGGATCGATGATCTCGTCCAGCATTATCTTGCGAAGGCAGGCATTTTGGCCGGACGGCGGGTCAAGAAAAGCGATATGAAACGCCTCGAAAAGGCGACTGGGGGCAAGATCACCGACACGCTGGAGGATATTGCACAACTCGGCTATGCCGGTTTGGTCCAGGAGAGAAAAGTCGGCGATAATGAGATGATTTTTGTCGAAAACACCCAAAACCCCAAAGCGGTATCCATTTTGCTCCGCGGCAGCATCGAACACGTCGTCGATGAGATGGATAGGGCGGTAAACGACGCCCTGAAAGTCGTCTCGTTGACCCTTGAGAAGAACCAAGTACTGGCAGGCGGTGGCGCTCCTGAGATCGAACTTGCAATGACTCTGCGCGACTATGCGACGACTTTTGGCGGTCGTGAACAACTCTCCGTGCGCGCTTTTGCGAATGCGATGGAGATCATTCCAAAAACGCTTATCGAAAATGCTGGTGGAGATCCACTCGACAAGATTGTGGAGCTTCGCAGTGCTCACGAATCGGGCGATCGAAATGCTGGTATATCAGTGGACGGTGAGGTGAGGGACATGTTAGCTCTCAATGTTGTTGATCCCCTCCGCGTAAAACTAAACGCGGTGGAATCCGCGATGGAGACTGCCAACATGATTTTGCGAATTGACGATGTCATCGCTGCAAGCACAGAAACGCCCGGACCTGGCGGCGAAAGTCCAGAGATGTACTGAGAAGGGGAACTGTATTGATGACTGTGCTTGGCAGTCATCGTTCTCTCTTTTTTGAGGCCACAAATCGCGAATGTGGATCTGGCCCCCGATCTACGACGCAATGGCTGCCCGGCCGCTAACATAACTTATAAATAGACAAGAATTGCTCATTTGAGTGGTTTTCAGGTGAAGATCAGCAGGCGGAAGTTTGCACCACGACACAGTGAGTCGTGACTTATGCGGCAAAAAGGGATTCTTGCGGTTTTAATTGTTACGATAATGCTGTTTTCGTGTGGCTGTTTAGGGGGCGGCCAGAGCAATAATATTAACACGCCACCTCTCGCGAACTCCTTGCTAGTCGTTAGATCGGTTGAGGTAATGGTAGGCTACAACACGTCTCTTTCTTGCGTTTTGAACACGACGAACGGGCAGGGCCTTGATAATCAGGTTGTTTACTGGTACCTCGACGGCACGCCTCTTGGGCAAAGCTCCACTTACTCTGGATTTGCAACATACAACCTGTCTGTGAGCGAGGTCTCTGGACTTGCGCTGGGACAACACCAAATTCTTACAAAATACCAAGGGGATACTGATTATGCGGGTTCACAAGCAGAAGGCGTGCTGCTCGTTATCGCAGCACCGACGCCAACACCAACCCCAACGCCAAGACCAACC
>PLGY01000033.1 GCA_003139855.1 Candidatus Methanoflorens stordalenmirensis | reverse complement strand
GCGACGCTTACAATTATGATGAATATGAGTATTACTAGTATATACCCGAGCGGCCCGGCGCCAGACAGCGTGACGGAGAGCAACAAGACCGCGAAAAACGCGACAGAAATAATTAAGGCCACTACTTCGAGCACCATCCTTTGCATAAAGGTTAAAAACACTTACAGTGAGATATGTTTTGCTGTATACGCAACTGAAGGGGCGTGATAATCAAGATGAGGTTAATGCCGAAAAAAATATTTTTTACTACCGGTGCTGGAACACACAAAGAGAACCTTGAAAGCTTCGAAATGGCGTTGAGGGACGCGGGCATTGAGAAGTATAATCTTGTTAGTGTTAGTTCGATACTGCCGCCAAATTGCGAGATTGTTATTAAAGACAAAGGACTCATCGAGCTGCGTCCAGGAGAGATTGTTTTTTGCATCATGTCGAGATACGCATCGAACGAGCCTAATAGGAGAGTCTCAGCCTCTTTAGGCTGCGCGATTCCTAAGAATCCGAATGAATTTGGTTATATATCGGAACATCACGCTTTTGGCGAAACCCCAGAGAGTTCAGGTGTCTACGCCGAAAAACTCGCTTCGAGCATGTACGAGACGTGGACTGATTCAAAGCCGAAAGAAACCTTTAACATTTCAACGTCTGAAGTCGTCCGCGAAGGCGGCTTATGGACCACCGTGGTGTCTGTCGCAGTAATGGTTTTGTAGACAAACGGTAAGGGCGGGGGGGTCAGCAGTGGAGTTTGAGTGTCTAAACTGTAGTGAACGAATTAGCGGAGAGGAGCTGATTGATGGTCGCTGCCCCATATGCGGGTGGCGTCACGATGAGCATAGCTCGAAGGTGAACGAGATCGATCCTAGTCTGCTGATGCTTTTTTGCCAATTTGTCAGACGCATAGAGGACTCACTTGACAATCAAGCGTTCTTTGACAGCAGCCGGCGAAAAGAGAGCCGCATTTTGTTCAAAAATCCCGCAGATCGAAAGCCCCTGCACAGCTTTAATTTAGTAACGACTCGATTCGACAAGATAAGAATAAAGAAATGCCACTACTGTGGGCGGTACCATTTCAGGGTGGGAAACAAGCTGTTGCAAGTGCAAGGGTCGGGTTCATGGTCAACGTATCGTAAAGTCTATGCGTGTCCGAAGTGCGAACAATCACGTTCAGTTGGCCAGACATACTACGTTAACCAAATGACCAACTCTTAGTCTGTCCGTTCGCCGAAAGGAAAGCGGGCATAGTATCCTCCCGCGCGCATTATTTTTTGAACGCTTCAGATGCGAAGTCTAAAAGGCGGTTGTCGACACAGATCTGTTTTGACGACGCACCGCCTTAAAGACCTCCTTGAAGTAAAATCGAGTCAAACGCGATTGACAGAGGAATGGGCACCCATAAACTCGGTGGAGTTCCATCGTTGACGGTTTAACGATCGAAATGAATCCAGTGCGAAAAAACTGCGACTTAAGCCCTTCGGCGATCGAACGTTTCCGAGAAACGATCTATCAACATTATCGGAAACAGGGTCGAATTCTGCCATGGAGGCTGACCCGCGACCCGTACAAAATACTGGTTTCAGAACTAATGCTGCAACAAACTCAAGCTGAGAGAGTTGTTGCGAAATATGAGTCGTTTTTGCGCGACTTTCCGAATTTTACCACTCTCTCCGGCGCTCGATTAAAAAACGTGCTCGAAGCGTGGCACGGTTTAGGGTATAACAAGCGAGCGCTTGCTCTGAAACGCATAGCTCAAATCGTTGGCACAAAATTCGACGGAAAGCTGCCGTCTGACTATGCGACTCTCGTGGAATTACCAGGCGTTGGACGGACCACTGCCTGCGCAATCCGTGCTTTCGCATTTGACGCGCCAGAGGTTTTCATCGAAACAAACATTAGAGCAGTGTTTATTCACGCGTTTTTCGCCCATGCTGAAGGCGTGAAAGACGATGAGATATACCCTTTTGTTGAATGTACTCTCGATCGATCAAATCCGCGCGTGTGGTACTATGCGCTCATGGACTATGGTGTGATGCTCAAGAAGACATTCAAGAATCCAAGCCGACAGAGCGCTCATCACAAGAAGCAAGCCCCTTTCAAACGCTCTAACAGGCAATTACGCGGGCAGATCCTTGCTCTGATCGTGACTCACCCAGACATGACCGAAATTGAGTTGCTGCGGCGGCTCACTGCTGATCCTGACCTGATCTTGCGCAATCTAAAAAAACTGGAAGAAGAGGGCTTTTTCAAGCGGCAGCAGACTAAGTTCGTCATCGGTTAGTCCGGCACTAAGAGCAAAGACCGCTTGCGTTGTCCTCCTGTTCGCCTGTGCAGGCGTTGAGGGATATCCTTTATAGTAGTAAGAGGAAAGTGCGATCAATGAGCAATTTTGAAAGAGAGCTCGTTAAGTCATTTAACGGCTTTTTCAAGCAGCGCGGCATCGATGCTATCGCATATAGGATGAAACAACATCGCTTTTCGCAACAAATGCTTGATGTTCTAGTGGATTCATCCGACCGTGGGCTATACCTTGGCATAGAATGCAAGAGCATCTCAACGAGCAAAGGTGCCGCAGCGTTGTACTTCTCACAGCACTTTTCTGTAGATAAGAAGGGGGAGCATCAGGTCGCTAAAATGCAGGAGTTTATTAGAAGATCTGGCAGAATCGGGTATCTGGCCGTAGAACTGAGAGGGGGGTCCGGCAAACCAAAGACGGCATATTTCATCCCGTGGCCAGATGTGTGGCGTCGCTATAGCTCGGGGCAACCGGGTTTCTCGACTGAAGAGATACGAGGAATCAATCCAATTGCGCGCAACGACGGAAAATATGCGCTTGAGGGGCTGTTTGGCCGCTGACCAGACGCGAGTCGAGGAGGTGCGCTAAATGACGCTGAAATTCATGTCGTCGAAAATTGAAGAGCTCATTTATGGTATTACTTTTGACGCAAGGACCGCTACGGGGACAGTCGCATTCAATACCGCAGTGGTAGCTGAAGACGATTTGGAACGGGCGTTGAGCATTTTTAAGCTTGTGTACGCGGCGGGGCTCAACGTCGGCCCCTACGTGCGAATTATTGAGGGCGGTGAGAGTTTTAACGGCGTCTCAATTCAGAAAGGTTTCAGCGGCATCCTTACTATTTGCAGCATTACCATTGACGGCGTACTCCTAAAAGCCGGTATCCCCGTTAAGCCCGTTTGCGGTGGCATCGTGCAAGTGACTGAAAAAATACCCATTAGATTCACAGAAACCCTGCGGTACGACGCGACTACAATGGACCCTCTCGACGTGCTGATGTCGCAAGAATTGACGTCCGTGTTAGAGATGATCAATACAGGATCTGGCAAGGTGCTCGCAAGCGTCCGAGAAGTGCCCATGGCAGCGAAGAACCACCTTGAGAATCTGCTGTCGGATTTGATGGAGGCTGAGTTTAAGGGAATATTGGAGGTTGGTGAGCCCAACTCAGATCTGTTAGAAATGCCTGTAAGCAGGGGTCATATCGGCGTAGCAATAATAGGCGGAATAAACTCTATGGCCGCCGTCAGAGAAAGCGGCGTGGAAATACAGACAAACGCGATTTCAGGGTTGACAGATATTCGCGATATGAACCATAATCTGCTGTCATTGTAAGCGCGCTATGACAGCTGTTGTCCGACCAATTCGTTCAGATTTTTCAGAAACTCTGCTTCAGTCCCTTCAGGAATTGTGGCGCCAGCTGCAATGTCGTGACCGCCCCCGACGCCGCCGACTGAATGAGCCGCGTCACTCATAGCTCTTGCAAGGTTTAGGTGGCGTTCAACGAGACTTTGGCTTCCCCTGGCGGATGCTTTGACTCCATCGTCTGAGTTTGCAAAACCTATGATCGGCAAGTGTCTATCCACGCCTTCTAAATTTTTACACATTCCCGCGACGATCCCGACAATCGTATCGAATACGTGGTCGCCTGCGTGGAAATACTGCAAGTTTGAAAGCGTCGTCATGCCTGTTTGCTTGACGTAATTGAGCCCTCGGGCCAGATTCTCTCTGTGCATCAACAGGAGCTCGTTTGCTTTTCTGTAACTGCCAGCTCGGTCACCTAGGCAAACGTCGACCCCGATCTTCTCGAAACCATATCGCGCGGTAGCGTTAAGTAGCGTAGCATATTCGGATGCATCCCTAAGTACAGTCCCAGGTTCCTCTTTTAAGAGAGTGTACACCTCTCCAACCAGGTTCTGTACCCTTTCAGGGGGCATGCCTTCAGTCAAGCACTTTTGGATGAGGGCAGAAATGATATTGCGCCGTTCGGCGCTGCTAAGATCCACCCAGCTCTTCCATTCGCCCGCTTCTTTGAGCTCAATGTTCAAGCTAGCCAAGAGCTCTAGGATTTGCGCACTGTTTCCCGTTATTCCCGGGATAAAAGGGCTGGACGCATATTCGAGGAGCTTATGAACGGGTCGCGTTTGTCGGCCAAATGCCTGAAAATCCTTTTCTGCCCTAACTATCGCGTTTTTTTCGGCTTCGTCAAGTATCAACCTGTTTACTCCTCTCAGTCGCCCTTCTCTCACGTGCTGTAGGTCGCCGACGGCACCTACAACAGCTAAGTCTGAAAGCTCCACATTGTCTCCGAGAGCTCTGGCGATCAAATAAGTGGCCCCAGATCCACTCAGGTCGGTAGCGCCGTTATAGCCAAAAAGGTGGGGGTTGAGGTGAAACGCCATCTCAGAGCTTCCTGCTGGTTGGTGATGGTCAGCGACTATGCACACTGGTCCTAAATCGTCCATTAAATCTAGACTTCCGCTTCCTAAGTCGGTGAACATCACTGCGTCTGCGCCCGAAACACTCTGCATAACCGGGAGGTCCAGTTTCTTGACGATTTTAATTTCATTGCCTATTTCCATCTTGTTGAGCGCGCGGCAGATTATACCGGCAGCAGCAAGACCGTCTGCGTCAACGTGAGAAACGATCGTTATTTCGTCCTGCTTCTTGAGCGCTTCCGCGCATTCTCGTGCACGTTTTAAGAGTTGTTCCATCAAAACCTCTAGGTTAGGCGAACCCGTCAAAACGATGCCAAGCGGCTGAATTTGTCGCCCGTTTTGTATTTGCGGGGAAGCCGATATAAAGCTTACCTGACTTGCCCTAAAGCCGCACGTCTTCCTGCAGATCTTGTCGCGTCTCCGTTCGCGTGCCTCGCTTCGCGCTAGATGAGCGAAGCTTGTACTCCAAAGAAACTTATGAGGTCGACTCGCTTAACGACTCCGAAACTCTCGGAGATAAAGCGATACGTGGGGCAAGAGACGCTATTAGGTGTCATACGACGCTTTCACCAGAAGACTAATCAGTCGCGGGCGCCCCCTCGGTGCGGGAGATACCACTGGGCTTAAGAAGGATGTTTTTTCCAACGGAACCTCCTTTTTCTCAATGTCAGTCCCCAGGCCACGCAACCAAGACCAAGAATGATTAGTATCGACCCAATGTCACTGGGCGTGTTGAACACGTATGGTAGCAACGCTATAACACACAAGCCAGCACCCAGCAGCATGAAAAGATGTCCGACGTTGTCGCCTACTTTGAGCAGGTAAATAGCCAAAATTAGTGCCAACACTGCGAGTGCTAGCAGTGCCACTAGATTCGCGTTCACCATATTTGCCGCTTTACGATTGAAACCGGCCAAACAGGTAGACCTGATTCAATGGTTCTCGTTGTGGAACGATATCGCCTGTCCCCTTGTGTCGGCGCGCCAGCCACTCTTGATGTCTTAGCCGCTCGTGCGTAGCTGCCGGCTATCTCGGGGTTATTTCTCTGCTAATTCTTCAACTTCGCGTTTGCCATGCTCTAGCTCATCAGCTTGTTCGCTATCGAGCTGTAAAAGAAGAGCGTGGAACTCGCCAACGTGGGTTTTTTCCTCTTTCGCAACGTCTAGTAGGTTAGCTTTAATAGCTTCATTTTTAGTGAGAAAAGCCATCTGTTCGTAAAGATTGATTGCATCAAGCTCAGCAATAATGCTAGCTCGCAGGATCTCTTTATCAATGTTTTTTTTGTCAATCTCTTTTAGATCTATGGGAATAGTAGATAACATGGTCAACCTCGGTTTATATACACAATTGTTAAGGTAAAGCTTTTGGGTATGCCCTTCATCGACAGACGGGCCGGCGTGGCACAAATCATTCGTTGAGCGCAGCCCCTCAATTTGAGGGCGGTGGCAGCATTACGACGCCTATATCGCAATTACCGCAAGGTTTATTTGAAAATGCAGTAATGCTGGTGTCAATGAAACTGTTTAAGGCAGTCCTGATTATCCTCATCATCACGGGTTTGGCATTGGCGTCCTCGGGATGCACGGTCAAGCTAGAAAATCTCACGCAAAATACAACTTCGCCGACTGGCAATGCGTCACTTAACGTGCCGGTATATCCTAATGCGACCAGAACGTCGTATTCAAATATCCGATTTGTCGGGCAAGTGATAAGCTACCAGACGAATGACACCCCCAAACAAGTTTTAGAGTTCTACAAGTCTCAAATGCTAGAACGAGGCTACAACATCAGCAGAAACTTCACAAGCGCCAACGAAACTGCAGGTTTGATCATATTCGTTAAGGGACAAGACACTGTGTGGGTGACAGCTGGAGAGAATAACGGCAAAACGATTATCGCTCTGCGGACTTCATTTCAGGCTTAGGATCCAAAATAATCTGCGCAGCTATTAGCTTATCCGGCTTGGTTTTGTCTTGGGTTCCTTTGGTTTTTCTCTGACAGCAGGCGACAAGGAGCGACGTTGACGTTGTGGGGCGGAGCGCTATTGAAAAGCCCGGAATCGCATGAGTTCTACACGTAGAAACCGCACTACATTGAACGAACCACAGCCCCTAATCAATGAACCAGCGCTGACCGTGGGTAACACGCTCGTATTGGCTGATCTGCATATCGGAATTGAACACGAACTTGCGTTAAGCGGCATAAATATTCCGTCGCAAATAGACCGACGAATTGACCGAGCCCTCCGATATTTGGCTGCCGCCAAAGCTCAACGCGTCGTACTTTTGGGAGACGTAAAGCATACAATCTCTAAAACCTCAGCACTTGAACGTCACGATATCCCCCGTTTTTTACGATCGTTAGCTGAATGCGCGCCGGTCGACATTCTTCCGGGAAATCACGACGCTGGCATCGAATATTGGCTCCCCCGCGACTCCCGCTTCCGAATTAAAATTCATCCATCAAAGGGCTGTAGCATCCACGGCGCGGGGCTTATGCACGGGCACACGTGGCCTTCGACCGACCTGCTGCATTGCGACTACGTGATCATGGGGCATAACCATCCAATCGTGCGCATGGCTGATCCGCTCGGCCACATTAGTTCGAAGCCAGTTTGGATCCGGACCCGCTTTGTTGAGAGCGTATTTCGAGAACGATACCCAGAAATCGACGGCTACGCTAATCCACGCGTCATAATTATGCCTGCCTTTAACGAGCTTGTTGGCGGAATCGCATTCAACGAAGCCTCTTACGAAACGCTGCTAGGGCCGCTTTTCTCAAATCGAGCTATCGCGCTTGAAAAGGCACAGGCGTACCTCTTAGACGGCACATACCTGGGAACTGTTGAGCAATTGAGAGGCATTGCGCCCAGCCACAGAAAGTTGCGAAAGACTGCGTCATCACGAAAGAAGAACAAACACCAAGCTCGTGACTAAATAGAGCAAGCAACTTGGCGCTACCCTTCTGGATCGCGCGACCTGTTGTTCAGAAATCCGGTTACAGCTCTTTGCGCGCAAGGTGAGCCAATTCTATCATTTTTTTGCAATAGCTGCTGCTCTACAACTCACAAACTGTAGGTAGCTTAACGTCAACTACGAGGCTACAGGCAGCGCAATGGCAGTGGAATGGTTCTATTTTGCATTGTTGTCGTCATTATTGATTTCTGGCGTAAACATCACTGATAAGATCCTGATTTCAGACTACAGAATCCCGCCGCTCGTATATGTGTTAGTGATTAGCGCTACCAGCATTATGCCGCTGGTCATTCTTCCTTTCGTCACACTGACTACGCTGTCGTTCGGTGTACTCATATTCACTATTGTCGTTGGTCTCGTTCGCATCTACTACACGTTACCATATTTCAAAGCACTCGCAGTGGAAGGGGTCTCCAGGGTCATACCGCTTCTTCAGCTCACGCCTGTATTTGTGTTGATCCTCTCCAGCCTCTTGCTTCGCGAAACGCTTAAACCGGAAGAGTACGTTGCATTCGGGCTCTTGGTTCTTGGTGGGACACTTTTCGCCATTCGACTTGGCAAAGGAATTCGTATCTCCCGCGCTTTTTATCTTATGATCCTCTCGTCTTCTTATTGGCCGTCTACAGCGTCGCGTTGAAATATTTGTTCTCGACCCAGGATTTTTACATTATATTCATCTGGGTGCAAATCGCCGGGTTCATGGCCTTCTTTCAGTTGCTTTCATTCAGGCCCTTGCGGGGGTCTCTTGTCACGACTTACAAAGCTACGAGCAGGAAAATTGGAGTCATTCTCGTTGCCGAGCAGGCAGTGGCATACATTTGGTCTTGAGGGCATCTGTGACCTAGTGACTCTAGGGTTAGCAGAACGCGGCTTCAGTTTGCGTATGCTCTCTGCGTCATTTTTAAAGTTAACGTAAATAAAAAAGATATTAGGTCTGATTCTATCGATCTTTCGTCCAGCGTACTCGGCCATCCTTCTGGAGGCAAGCAAAATCACGTTGTAGTCCGGCGCCGCGTATTATGTGGACTTGTTTATGCATCCACTCCGAAATCAAACTTAATGGAGTAAGTCGTGTGCGGCGCACGTCGTCACAGAATTTGCGATACCCTCAAAAAAACGCGTTGGCTCTTACTCGTGCGAACGTTAGCATACAAGTTTTTTTTTGCAAAAAAAGCTGTTTTTTGAGCACCGATACATTAATATTCAGGAAAAAAGAATTATTTGTTGATAACTTCTCATAAGTTTTTTCATTGTGTTTGAGAGGTTATACATAAACCTACTGAGTTTATGGTTGGTGAAAAAATGGCTAGGGAAATAAATTTTGGTATAGAATTTGTGCCTAATATGCCGCCGAATCAGTGCGCGGACAGGGTGAAGTTGGCAGAAGACAACGGCTTTAAGTACGCTTGGATTACTGACCACTTCAACAACAGGAACGTCTATCCGATGCTGACGCTCATATCACTGAAGACGTCGACTATACGGCCCGGCACCGGTATCACAAATCCCTTCACGAGAAACCCGTTGTTAACGGCTAATGCGATAGCGACGATTGACGAAGTATCAGGCGGGCGCGTTAACTTGGGCATGGGTCCCGGTGACAAAGCGACATTTGACAAAATGGGATTCGGGTTCCCAGCTCCTGCAATCTGGAACGGCAACTGGGATATCAAGAAGCCCCTGAGTGCAATTAAGGAGGCCAAAGAAGTCGTCTACAAGCTGTTGGCCGGTAACAGCGTTGATATTGATGGTGAGACGATAAAAGTGACCGGCGCAAAGCTTGACTTTACCGGACCGCAGAAGGACAAGGTGCCTTTTTACATGGGCGCGCAAGGTCCTGGCATGCTTAAAACTGCTGGCGAAATTGCTGACGGAGTGCTTATCAACGCTTCCAACGAGAAAGACTACGTCGCGGCGATTCCAAACATCGAAGAGGGAGTTGGAAAGAGTGGAAAGTCGATGAGCGACTTCGACGTGGGCGCATACACGGCGTTTTCTGTCGGGCCTGATTTAGCGAAGGCACGCAAATCAGCCAAGATGGTTGCTGCGTTTATTACGATGGGCTCTCCGCCGCCTGTGCTCGAGCGACACGGTATTCCACTCGGTACGGCTAAAGCCATCGGTGCAGCTATCGGAGCCGGTAAATGGGGTGAAGTCGGGCCGTTAGTGGATGATAACATGATCGACGCCTTCGTCATAGCGGGCGACGCGGATACCTGCAACAAGAAGATCGACGGGTTGCTCGACACCGGAGTGACGCAGGTTATAATTGGCAGCCCAACAGGTCCGGACGTTGAAGAAGCCATAAAGATTTGCGGAACGGACATTATCCCGTCGTTCGCGGGACGCTGCTAGAAGACGACAGACGTTTGACGTAAACCAACCCCAACCTGCCCGATAGATGGTTGGGGTGCTGCTTTTTTGCCTTTTTTTGCCTCAGATGGCGAATGACGGCGTAGAAGAGAAGTGACTGCCACTTTGGCGGGGTTGCGATCCGTCCATGAGACACCTATTTGATTTTGCATCCCAGATCTTCGAGAATAACGACCTCGCTTTTTTCGAGGCTGCGATTGACACGCTGCCCGTTCCGCAGCCAATATCGGCAAATGTTTCGCTGCTTCTTATCTGGAGGTTTCTAATGCTATCGAGATGAGCTCTATTTCAGTCAGGCCGCCGCTCACGATTTCTTAGAGCTCCTTCCGTCGCCATAATCTCTCCCCCTACACTCGCTTACACGCATTGAAGGCGCCGCTTACGCGGAGAGGCAATGCACCTCCTAAATCGGAATTGCTTACGCAAATATCTTTAAGTCCGTTCAAGACAATTACTAATCAAGCACGAAAAGCAAAATTTTTATTGTTTTTCTTGTGACGGGCTATTTTAAGCAGTATTTGCATTATTAAGGGTGTCCTTATGTTTGCCAGCAGCAGTCCCGAAGAGCCTACGGAAAGCCTGTTGCATCCCCTCGTGAAGGGTGCATTTTTGAGTCGATTTGGCCCCTTCACGGAAGCGCAACGATTGGCAATTCCGAGCGTGCTGGAGGGCAAAAACCTGCTTCTTGTCGCTCCCACAGGAACGGGAAAGACGGAAGCAGCGATGCTGCCAGTATTTAGCAGGCTGCTGGACTTTGAGGACCGCCACGGAATAAGTGTGCTCTACATCACGCCGCTTCGAGCGTTAAACAGGGATATGCTGGCGAGGTTAAACTGGTGGGGCAGTCAGCTAAAAATCTCGATCGGCGTTCGGCACGGCGACACAACGAAATCAGAAAGGCGGCGACAGGCACTCGAACCGCCTGATGTGTTGATCACGACGCCTGAGAGTCTCCAAGCCATTCTCATGGGACGCCGACTACGGGAAAACTTACGGTCCGTCAGGTTTGTCATTATCGATGAAATCCACGACCTTGCGAGCTCAAAGCGAGGGGTCCAACTGGCAATCGGTCTTGAGCGTTTGGCGGACTTAGTGGGCGAGTTCCAAAGGATCGGCCTTTCCGCGACCATTGGCAGCCCGCAGGAGATCGGCCACTTCCTTGCTGGGACCGGCAGAGCGTTCTCAGTCCTCGAGGTCTCTCGGGCAAAGATGTTGGATTTTGCGGTTACACGGCCGCAGGTAACCGATGCGGATAACACGGCCGCGAAAACAAGAATGATTGCGCCGGAACTCGCGAGTCACGCTCGCATTGTGCGCGACATAGTCGACCGGCATAAGTCCACACTGATTTTCGTAAATACGCGACAAGCGGCTGAGGTGCTTGGATCCCTTTTTCACGGCAGTGACGTTGGCGTGCATCACGGGTCACTATCGAGAGAGGCGCGCATCGAAGCAGAAAATGAATTCAAAGCCGGCACGAAAAGAGGTTTGATCTGTACCTCTTCAATGGAACTGGGGATCGACATAGGGGACGTCGAGCATGTCATACAATATAACTCTCCCCGCGAAGTGACGCGATTGCTTCAACGCGTGGGGCGGGCGGGACATAGAGTCGGCGAGAGATCTGAGGGCACCATCATCGCGACACACCCAGACGACATCATGGAGTCTTGGGTGATAACGCTTCGAGCGAAAAACAACGCGATCGAAGATGTGAACGCTGATTACCAAGCTTTGGACGTTCTTGCAAACCAGCTCTGTTTCATGACCTTGAACGGGGCTAAGCCCGCTAAACTCGCGCTGAGCATCATCAAAAAGGCATTTCCATATCGAGACCTAACGCTCGAAAAGTTCGTCGAGGTAGTTAAGCTGCTGCAACAGCAGCGGCTATTGAAGGTTGAACGTGAAGACACAGAACCGCTCATCAGGATGATGGGAAAAACGCGCAGGTACTGCTATGAAAATCTTTCTATGATTCCCGATGAAAAAACTTACAGCATCTATGACACGATAAACGGGAAGTGGATAGGAACTCTTGACGAAACATTCGTGATTGCTTTTGCTGAGCCTGGTGCCGTGTTTGTTACAAGGGGAGAGATGTGGCGGATTCTGGAGATTGACGAGCAGCGCGTGAAGGTCGAGCCCGTGGACAACTCGACAGGCGAGATCCCTAGCTGGGCGGGCGAGCAAATACCAGTGCCTTACGAAGTTGCTTCGGACGTTGGGAAACTACGCGGGCAAATAGCGAATTCAAGTGAAGATGTGATTCATAGCCTTCTAAAGGATTACTGTACGGATCCGCACACCGTACAACGCGTTGTGAACCTCGTGCGGCGACAAAAGAAATTCGTTGTTCCCACGCATAACGTGCTTGTGGTGGAAGTCGACGGCAAGACTGCACTTATACACGCATGCTTTGGCCATAGGATTAACGAGACATTAGGTCGCGTCATCAGTTCGCTGCTCGCGGCCCGCTTGGGCAGCAGCGTCGCTTTGGAGGTTAATCCATACTGGATACAGCTTCAACTCCCGAACGCGCTGAGCGCGGAACTCGTCGCTGAACTAGTCCGACAGCTAAAGCCGGAGTTTCTTACGCCGTTGATTGACATGACTCTCAAAAATAGCATGCTGCTTAGGTGGAAGCTAGTGCACGTGGCACGCAAGTTCGGCGTCATCGAGAGGGACGCGGAATCTAAGTATCTCAATATCAACAAGCTGATGGATCTTCTGAAAGATACTCCCGTTTATGAGGAGGCGATACGCGATATCGCACACGACAAGCTCGATCTGGAGCGCACTTGCCATATCCTCAGGGAAATTCAAGATGGCGACATACGAGTAGTCACGTCGAAACTGAGCCCCATGAGCAGGGAACGGCATTATGGTGCACGGGATCTGCTTGTAACCGACAACGCAGACAGGTCAATTCTCATGGCGCTCAAAAACAGAATTATGAATGATCGTGTAATTCTTTTTTGTCTCACGTGCAAGAAATGGAGATCGAAACGAAACGTGGCAAGCGTGCCCGAGCAGCCACAATGTCCACTATGCAGTTCTAAGTTGATTGCAGCGCTGAAGCCGTGGGAAGATGAGGACGTAGTCATTGTCACCAAGTCTGAAAGAGCGAAAACTGCTGAGGAGAAGGCGCGGACAAGGCGCGTCTATAGAAATGCTAACTTGGTTCTTTCTCACGGGAAGAAAGGAGTCATCGCTTTAGCATCGCGCGGCTTGGGCCCTGAAGCCGCATCAAGAGTCATCCGAAAAGCGCGCCGAGATGAAGAAGGTTTTTACCGCGATATCTTGAGGCACGAGCGGCAGTACACGCTGACGCGCAGGTTCTGGCACAACTGACGCGAGCACTTTAGTTCTCGTCGCGTCGCTTCTGCAAGGAGCCTAGGGCGCGACAGTCGTTTTGTCACGCTCGAAATATGATGGCATGTATATATACAAAAGTCCCGATAGAGTGAAATATGAGCTATCTCACGGAGGCTTCGGAGCTAACCAAGCAGCGACTCGACATCATTCAGGAACTGCAAGAGTTGCGGGGCAGCGAGATGATCTGCTACGTTACAGGCGACCGTCCAACGAATGCTAATATCCCCGGGATGAGTAGCCAAGTGTCGCAAGATCACTTGCGTTTCGTTTATGACCATCTCGATCGCTTAGGCGAGGTCGATCATTTGGACTTGTTCATCTATACTCGCGGAGGAGACGCTGACGTCCCGTGGCCAATGGTCAACTTCATTCGAGAGTTCGCGACAAAGTTCTCTGTACTCGTGCCGTATCATTGTCATAGCGCGGGAACACTAATCTGTCTTGGTGCTGACGAAATATTGATGGGGACAGGCGGAACGCTTAGTTCGGTCGATCCGACTACCGCAAACCAATTCAATCCTCGCGATCCGTTAAATCCTGCTGTCCCTCTTGGCATTAGTGTCGAGGACGTCACCGCATACCTCACCCTTGCTCGCGAAGCTGCTAAGATCAGCGAGCAGGACCACATAATTGAGGTCTTCAATGAACTTGCAAAGCAAGTTCATCCGCTTGCGCTAGGAAATGTTTACCGGCAACACACGCGTATCCGAATGTTGGCCACGAATTTACTTAAGATTCATATGCGCGGTGAAAAAAACGAGGCCAAGGTCACTCAGATAGTGGAAATAATGACCGAGAAACTGTACACACACACGCACTTTATCAACAGACGTGAGGCGAGGAAGGTTATTGGTTTGAACGTGCGCGACCCGGAACGAAAGGTTGAAAAACTCATGTGGGGTCTATTCCAAAACTACGCCGCTGATATGCAACTTTACGAACCGTTTGATTTGAACATGTTCGTTGGGGACGAGACGTACAAGGAGGGAGTTGCCAAAGGCGCATTTATCGAAAGCATAGAAATGATGGACGTATGGGGGTCAGTGTTTGCCGTATCCAAGAATAAAGCGGTTCCGCCTAATCTGCCTGTACCGATCTCGCCGGAACGAATTCAAGCGTTGCAAGGTCTGCCATTCAAGATTGACGTCAACATATTGAAAATGGGGTGGGAGCGGGCGTTACGCGAGAAGCAGACTTGATGTCGCTAGCTGTGTTTAAGGACTGAACACTCGCGCCGCCGTTGCTAGAATTTCATTTAGGGTTTGAAACCGCCTATATAAGTTTTAAAACTGTGTAGCCGACGACTACAACTACAACCCCAATTATAATCAAGCCTACGATCGCCTTAATGATGATATCAACGATGTGCAGCCAGCCGCCAAACACAAGCATGGGCAGCAATAAACTTCCAATCCACCACCCGAGGAGTAAGAAGAGGATCAGTATGATGATAACTGCGACAACCAGCAACGCCGATATAAGCGAATCCTTAAATGCCATCATGCACCTCCCAATTTAGAAGAACGCTACCCCTCCGATTGGCTCTTCTACCGTAAAAACGTTTCCATCTCGCATCAGTGGTTCCTCGATTGCCTCTCTCGACAAATCGGCGGACATGCTATGGGATTTTGCACTGGGAGCGAGTAGAACGCATTTAGGTCAGTCCCGGGCTCACGCACATCCACCGCAGGGGGCGTGTGGTCACGCTGAAAACATGGAAACTGAGTAGTTGAAGTTCATATCCAACAGAATGTGGGGGGCCAGAGGGAACCAAAAATGTGCGCTATCAGTGTAGTGCAGCTTGTTGACAATCAGCCGCTGTATTGTCGTCCCACTCGTCGTCCATTCTCAGCGCCCAGCCATTTCTTTGGAGCGCCATATAGTTTGACCGAGCGCTGCTCTAACGATCACGCAGGTTTGATTACCTAAGTAAGTCCGGCCGCTAAGTAAGCTTCGATAACCACAAGGGCTAATGCATTGCAGCCGCGTCGCGCAATCACCAGAGCATTTATCTATGAGCATCCATCTATACTCATAAGTAGTTTTTGAGGTGATACAATGCCAATCTTACAAATCTCCGTGCCCGACATATCTCAAAGTACCGGGATCATAATTGCAATTGGATTGGCTATTTTAATCATCATTGTTGCCGTAGCCCTAGTGCTGAGAGCCCGTCGGCGGAGCTCACCGGCACAAGAAAGTGGAAGCTCTATCGACGGAGCCGCAAGCGAGGAGGAAAGTTTTGAAGAAGTGGCTGTACCAGAGGCGTACCGAGAAACGGCGACCACGATACCTCTTTCTGATGAAACTTACCAAGATCTCGCCTATACGCCGCCGACGGAANNTGCAACGCGAGCCGGAACAACCGCCGGACTCTGCGGTTCCAAAACTACCTCCGAAAACTACCACAATAATCAAAGGCAACGTCAACATAGCCGCTGTCACAGCTAGTGCCAATCAGGCGGCCGAGATTCGCACTGAACTCACCGCCCTAAGTTATAGTGACGCAATCACTCCAATCGAGGCCGTCATTGACGAACCGAGTTTGGCGACCAAGATCAATGAAGTGAAAGATGATCTCGATTCTAACGAGACGCTGAGTGTCATACTGTTGAAATGCGTCGATATCGCAAAGTCATTGAATCGAAGAGCGGATCTCACGTGGATACACCGTGAGCTTTTCGGCTCACCTGAATGGGACGATGCCGTTTATCTTGACGTAAGCAACGAGGACGCGTTTCCTGCGTATCGGCAAATCGATGCAACGATGTACTTGAACTACACGCGCGAAGGTGAAGCGTTCCCGACCATTGAAGAATATGCGATCCCCGTGTTTGAGAACCGCTCACTTTACGCGCTTGAGAAGATACTGGAATCTGCTAACATTCAAAGCCAGGACTACCTTGTGCTAAACACACCTGCCCCCGCGCAATGGCCTAGCACGGCAGCTCTGGGAGAACTCATACCACTCACCGTTTCGGTGAAAGACTACTTAGATATCTTAACTGAAGTGAAAAAGCAAGTTCAGGAATTCGTGAATTCGCTTTAACGAATGCTCTTGCTGTCCGAAAAACTCATTGTTACCTGCAGCGGAGTTTTCCTTGTGATTCGAACTTTAACATTTTCATAAGCTGTGTATAAAGGCGCCAAATCACAGTAAGCACGCAAGCTGTCGGATGTTCCTACGAATCTAAACTTGCGCGTTTGACGAGATATTTACACTAGCGTACAACAGCAACGTCGAGGCGTTCGGCAATATTCTTAGCTTTCTTCTCTCCAACGTTGCTTCGGAGCTCTTGCTTGTTCTGAACCCGGTCACGCTTGACATAACACCCGTCGGTCGAATCGGATGCGAACACCGAGCTTGTTTGCAGTAGTGCCTCTCCGTTCGAAGCTCACCTATGCTCGACTAACCAGGAACATTTTTCGTGGCAGCGAATCTACTTGAGCAACCCCGTTGCATGATGCGAGGGGCACAAAACCACGTATATCCTCATCAGAAAAGAACGTGCTGTTTCCGACTGCAATCAGCGGGTGTGTCTGTAAGCTAGGTCTCCGTGATACTTCTACCATCCGCGCGTTTGCAGGATTTCTTCCTTAGGTATCTGGCCTACAGACAGTCCTTTCATTGGTAGTCCGAGACCCTTGGAGATCTCTGCCAATGCTTTTGGGTCGTCAAAGTTGTTGACTGCTTCAACAATAGCCTTTGCCATCACTTCAGGTTGTTCTGATTTAAAGATTCCTGAGCCAACGAAAACGCCATCTGCGCCCATACGCATCATAAGAGCTGCGTCAGCTGGCGTAGCGATTCCTCCGGCCGCGAAGTTGACTACGGGCAACCTCTGCATTTCAGCTGTTTCGGCTGTCAGATCAGCGGGCGCCTCGATCTCTCGTGCAACGCGATTGATTTCTTGTTCAGACTTGCCTTTGAGTTCTCTGATCTTGCTCATGATGGCGTGCATGTGTCGGACTGCCTCTGACACGTCGCCAGTTCCCGCTTCGCCTTTGGTGCGAATCATCGCTGCGCCTTCGTTGATCCGTCTTAGGGCCTCTCCAAGGTCCCGCGCTCCGCATACAAACGGCGTCGTAAATCGTAGCTTGTCAATGTGAAATTGCTCGTCTGCAGGAGTCAAGACTTCCGACTCATCGATCATGTCAACGCCCAGCGCTTCCAAGATTTCAGCTTCGACGAAGTGTCCAATCCTCGTCTTGGCCATTACCGGTATTGAAACTGAGTCGATGATTTGTGAGACAATAAGAGGGTCTGCCATGCGCGCGACTCCCCCAGCTTTGCGAATATCTGCCGGAACGGCGTGGAGCGCCATTACCGCAACCGCTCCTGCCTTCTCAGCGATGATTGCTTGCTCTGCCGTGGTCACATCCATTATGACCCCACCTTTCTGCATTTTGGCGAAGCCCCTTTTCAGCAGTTCGGTTCCGTGATGCAGCTTTTCAATATCCACTCAAATCAACTCTCTTGCTTCAGACTATAGCACCTGAAGAGATAAAACTTATGCGGCTCTTACAACTCCGACTTAATTCTGTTTTGAATCTCTTCAGCAGCAAACCCTGGGCCGTATTCCCGTTTGTAAGCGCTGTACAAGTCTACAAGCTCTCTGAGCTTCATCTTCGAAATAAAGATGGGGCCACATTGTGCTTCAACTTGCTTCTTAAGTTTCTTGACGGCGTCTCCAGCGCTTTCAGTGCCTCGCTCTTCATTCATACGCCTTTACTACGCTACGCAACTTTTTAATACTTTCCAGCCCAGTTATTTAAAAAAAGGTCTATCTGGTCTTTTTATACTGAAATTGTCGCGTGACGTGTGTTAAATGTCTAACGAACAGTTAAGCCTTGGCGCTCTTGAATATCTCAGAGACGACTTCGCACCTAGGCGGTGCGCCAGCTGCGGCAGTCAATTTTGGACACGAGAGGAGCAAAGTACCTGCGGTGATGCCCCGTGCGCGCCTTATACGTTTATCGGCGCTCCGGTTTTGAAAAAGCGCCAGCTCAACGATATGCGGGAATTCTATCTGTCTTTTTTCGAGCGTCGCGGACACACTCGCGTTCAGCCATATCCAATCATTGCACGGTGGAGGGAAGACGTGCTGCTGGTCAACGCTTCAATATATGATTTTCAGCCACTTGTTACGTCAGGCAAGGTGCCTCCACCGGCGAATCCACTCACGATATCACAGCCATGCGTTCGACTGAAAGATATCGATATAGTCGGCAAAAGCGGCAGGCACCTAACGAACTTTGAAATGATGGCTCATCACGCATTCAATTATCCTGGATGCCAAATCTACTGGAGCAATGAAACAGTCGCGTATTGCGATACCCTCCTTCAAAAGTTGGGAGCCGACCCGTCGGCTATTACGTATAAGGAGAGTCCTTGGGCAGGAGGCGGTAATGCGGGGCTGTCGCTGGAAGTGCTTGTCGGGGGCTTGGAGCTCGCAACACTTGTTTTTATGGACATGCAGCGGTCAAAAACGGGGATGCTGATCAAAGGTGAGCGCTATGAGCACATGGAGACCTCGATCGTCGATACGGGTTATGGCTTGGAGCGCATGGTTTGGGCGGCAAACGGCATGCCGACCATATACGACGCTGTAATGCCGGACATCGTCAATTACCTAATAGAAGGCACTGGACTAGAGCACTCACTTGAAGATCCTCATTATGCGAACATACTCGCGCAAAATGCCCGACTCGCTGGTTTAGTTGGCGTGAACGGTTCCAATCTCCGCGGCCTACGGAAAAGAGTCGCGACTAGCATCGGCATTGCTGTTGAAGAACTCATGAGGATCGTGGAGCCAATTGAAACCGTATACACCATTGCAGATCACTCAAGATGTTTAGTGTTTATGCTGGGCGACGGGATCGTTCCTTCAAATGTCAAAGCTGGATATCTCGCTCGACTCGTGATACGAAAGGCGCTCCGCTCGTTGCAGGGTTTGAACTGCGATATCGGGTTAGAAGAAGTTATCAGGAAACAAATAGAGAATCTCAGCGCGTTCACATTGTACGAAGCTCGAGAGGAAACCATCATAGATATGATCCGGCACGAGACTACAAAATATAGCAGCACCATAGCTAAGGGCAAGAGACTTGTTGCCAGCCTGGCACAGCGCTATCGGGGGCAAAGTTTCCCCTTGGAAGAGCTTGTGACGCTGTATGACTCTCATGGAATGCCTCCCGAGGTTGTTGCAGCGGTCGGTAACGAGATCGGAACGAACGTCGAGTTGCCTGATGATTTTTACTCTCTAATTACCAATATGCACGAGCGCGTCGAAGTTCGCGAAGAACCGTCCACAGAAAGTGTCCTCGACCTCCCTGCTACTTATCGATTGTTTTATGATGAGCCGGAACACGTGACTTTTCAAGCGCGAGTCATTGGTCTGTCCAAGGGGGGCGTAATCCTTGATAGAACGCTTTTCTATCCCGGCGGTGGGGGTCAGCCGGAAGACACAGGCCATATCACCACAGGCGTAGGAACGAAAGTTCGAGTGTTAGCCGCGCGCCTCGTGCAGCAGCTTGTGATTCATGAAGTCGAGGACGTTACGCCTTTTGTCATCGGCGAGAGCGTGCGAGGTGAAATCGATATCGATAGAAGACAATCGCTTGCTCGACATCATACTGCGACGCATATCTTACTTGCGTCGATCCGGGATGTTCTTGGCAATCATATTTGGCAGGAAGGGGCGCAGAAAGGAGTAGCTAGGTCGCGCCTTGACGTTTCGCACTACAAGAAGGTGACCGATGACGAACGGAAAGAAATTGAGCGAAGGGCTAACCGCGTGATCATGGATGACCTTCCGGTGGAACAGAAATGGATGGATCGAAACGAAGCGGAACAGGCGTACGGGTTCGCACTCTATCAGGGCGGAGTGCCACCGGGAGCGGTCATTCGAATAGTGCACGTGGGCGCCGACGTTCAGGCGTGCGCGGGAACCCACATGACGAGCACGGGCAAAGTCGGACCGTTGAGAATCGTAAAGACGGAGCGAATACAAGATGGGGTCGAGCGATTTGAATTTGCTGCGGGCATAGCGGCCATATTGTACGATCAGGAGCGCGATGCTATAGTGAGCAAGTCCTCAAAGACTCTGCGAGTCCCCCCGGAGCAACTTCCGTCTACCACAAGCCGCTTCTTTGAGGAATGGAAGGAACTAGGCAAGGAAAATGAAAAGTTGAGAGAGCAGAAGGCGAAGTTCGTGTCAGAGAGTCCGTCGATCAAAAAAGCGCAGGATGCTCTGAATGCCGGCGATCTTAATACGCTTAGGGATATACTCTCATCGTTAGATGCTGCATTCAAGAGGCTTACCAATGTTGCAGTTACTGTGGATACGGTTCCCAATATGGTAGCGCAAGTCGGAGATGTCATGGTTTCGACTGTGGAGCAACCGAAGCCTGGCATTAAAGTCTATAGCATGACGCTAATTGACGCCAATATGAAAGAGCTTCTGCGTACCTCACAGGAGCTGCTGAACGACAACGCTGTGGTCATCCTCGGAGGCGTACGCGCAGGCAAGGCGAATATCGTTATTATGATGCGCACGGATGTAGTGAAAAAAGGCTTGAACGCGGCTATGATAGTAAAAGAGGTGTGTAGCATACTAGGTGGTCGTGGAGGCGGGCGGCCTGAGCGGGCGCAAGGAGGCGGCCCTTACGCAGACAAGATCAACGAAGCCGTGAACCAGGCTAAGAAACTCGTACGCGAGAAACTCGAAGCGATCGGGCAAGCAGGTTGACTATGCATTTAGAATGTATCAAGTGCGGCAAGAAGCACGACCTCTCAACCGTCGCGAATACGTGCAGTTGCGACGGGCTCCTTGAAATCAGGTACGACTTCTCGAAAGTACAATTCAGTTTAGAAGATCTTTCGGCTATTCCGCCGCACGTGTGGAAATATCGCGAACTCCTTCCGATCTCAGGGGTTCCCATCTCGCTAATGGAAGGGGGGACGCCTCTTTACCGATGCAAAAGGCTTGAAGAGGAGTGTGGCGTCAAAGAGCTGTACGTCAAGCACGAGGGGATGAATCCTACAGGCTCGTTCAAGGACAGGGGCATGACCGTAGGTGTTTCACGAGCAGCGGAACTTGGGACCAAGACCGTAGCGTGCGCCTCGACAGGGAATACCTCTGCATCTATGGCGATTTACGCCGCAAAAGCGGGCATGGAAGCAGTCGTTCTTTTGCCTCAAGGTCACGTAGCGTTGGGAAAGGTTGCCCAGGCACTCATACACGGTGCAAAAGTACTATCTGTCAGGGGCAACTTCGATGATGCTCTGCTGCTTGTTCAACGACTCTGTTCGGAAAAAGGTTTCTACCTTCTAAATTCAGTGAACCCATACAGGCTAGAAGGGCAAAAAACGATTGCATTTGAGACGGTTGATCAGCTTGTCGCGTACGGCAGCGAGAAATCGCCTGGCCGTGTAATCGTTCCCGTGGGCAACGCAGGCAATATCAGCGCAATTTATAAAGGATACAAGGAATTCCGAGAACTCGACATCATTGAGGACGTGCCGATGATGACAGGGATACAAGCAAGTCGGTCTGCTCCGATCGTGGATGCTTTTCGACGCGGCTTGGCTGAGATAGAGCCGGTGATCGAACCCGAAACTGTCGCGACCGCAATCAGAATTGGCAACCCGATAAATGCGCCCAAGGCCCTGCAAGCGATAACACAATCCAACGGCGTCGCAGAATCAGTAACCGATCAAGAGATACTCAAAGCTCAAAAAGATTTAGCACGGTTGGAAGGTATTGGAGTCGAGCCGGCAAGTGCGGCTTCTATCGCAGGATTAAGAAAGCTAGCTAGGCAAGGCACAATCGAGCGGGACGAGATTGTGGTTTGCATTGCAACTGGTCATCTCTTAAAGGATCCTGAAACTGTCATAAGATCATTAAGCCCGCCCACTGAAGTGGAAGCGGATTTTGACATGCTTTATGAAGCGCTATCGCACCTTGAGCGCCTCTAACGAACCACACGCGCAAAGGTCTTTCTTCGATGGGATAGCTAGTTCTTAGAGTGACACAATAGCGCAACAACGCGTGTCGTGTCGTACGCGCTATCGTGAAGGGTCACAATTACGTCTGAATTTCGCGAGTTCCAACGGGAGAAACTGCCTTATAGCGCTCTAAGTTGTAGTTCGCGGCGTCTTGAATTAGTTTGATTTGGGCTTCGCCCCCGGGCATCTTGAAAAGGTGAGCAAATCGTCTCTGCTGCTTGAGATACTCTTCAACGGGCTGTTGGCGAGGCACCTTCATCACGTTAACGAGTTCACCATCCACGATCTCGTACATCATCCAAAGTCCTGTTTCTACGGCGAGTCGTGCGATCTCTATCGTTTTTGCGCTGTCGAAGCCCCATCCAACGTTGCAAGGAGCATGAATCTGCAAATACGCCGGGCCACGGACAGCAATGCCCTTTTGCACTTTCTTTGCCAAGTCCCTTGGATAACCGACAGAGGTTGTTGCGACATAGGCTATACCGTGGGCTGCCGCTATGGCCGGCATGTTCTTTTTCGGCCGATCATTTCCGAACGATTTCTTGCCGAATGGACTCGTTGTGGTGGACGCATCGAACGGCGTGGAGCCACTGCGCTGGTTTCCCGTGTTCATGTACGCTTCGTTGTCGTAGCAAATATAGCAGACGTCGTGACCCCGTTCGAGCATTCCGGAAATAGCCTGCATGCCTATATCGACGGTTCCTCCGTCGCCTGCAATCACCACGACTTTGCCCTCGTCGTCTCTGCCGAGTGCCTTAAGCGCCACTTCAATTCCCGAGGCTACCGCTGCTGCGTTTTCAAAAAGCGAGTGGATCCACGGTACTTTCCAAGCGGATTGTGGATATTGCGAGGAAATGATTTCCATGCAGCCGGTTGAGTTTGCAACGAACACGTTTGCTCCTGTTGCTCTCAGAATCGCTTGTATCGTGAGTGCCGCGCCGCATCCTGCGCATGCCCTGTGACCCGACGCTAACAAGTCTATTGGTCGCTCTGCTTCTTGTGCTTGCATGTCTAAACCTCTTGGAAATCCAAAATCTGTGTGTTCAGGTCAAAAAATCCGCTGTTCGAAATTTTCTTATCCTCGCGAATGCAGTCAAACATCTTTACAAACATTCGTTTTGGGATGTCCCTGCCACCAAGACCAGCGATGAAGCCGAAGGCCTTAGGAGCGTTGTCATCGTGATAAAGGCTTGCTTTAACATCGGTGAAAAGTGCCCCTTCGAAACCAAGTGAGATATTTTTGTCTAAAATACCAACAGCTTCCAAGCCAGCCAAAGCGCTTCGTATCTCGTCGACCGGAAATGGGCGGTACGAACGCAGTTTAATAGCGCCAGCTCGAACGCCGTCGTCGCGCAGATCGTCAACCGTATCTTTCAAAGTGCCGACTACGGATCCCATCGCTATCAGCACATATTCGGCATCATCACACCTGTACTCCTCTATAAGGCCGCCGTAATCCCTGTCAAACACTTCCCCAAATTCGCTCGATATTTGCGGGATTACCGCCTTAGCCGCTTCCAGCGCTCTGTGATTCTGATACCGGAACTCGGTATAGTAATTAGGATCAGCAAACATGCCGAAAGACTTTGGATCATTAACGTTTAGGAAGTCCGCAGGCCGGTAGGGTGGCAAAAAATCGTCGACAAGGTCTTGTTCGAGAAGTTCGACAGGTTCGTAGGTGTGAGTCAGCGTGTAGCCGTCCATGCAGACCATCACCGGAACTTGAATTCGGCTGTCTTCCGCAATTCTATACGCTTGAATCGTCAGATCGCTCGCTTCAGTGTTATCTTCTGCATAGATTTGAATCCAGCCCGAATCGCGCTCTGAAATGGAATCTTGATGGTCATTCCATATGCTGAGAGGTGCTGAGAGTGCTCTGTTTGCTACGGTCATAACAATCGGCAATCGCATGCCTGCCGCGTTAAAGAGCACTTCGTGCATCAGAGCTAGGCCTTGCGAGGTTGTCGCAGTATACGTTCGCGCGCCAGTAGCGCTCGCGCCGAGGCATACAGACATTGCGGAATGTTCAGACTCTACTTTCACATATTGCGCATCGAGGTCCCCGTCCGCTATTAATTGAGAGATATCTTCCACGATGTGCGTCTGTGGGGTTATTGGATAAGCTGCTACTACGTTTGGCCGTGCCGCCTTTACTGCAAGTGCAATCGCGCGAGATCCTTCTATTATCGCTCTCATGCTACTTCTCCTCCAGTTTCATTTTGATACCCTTGATCGGGCACTCATTAGCACATATTCCGCACCCTTTACAATACGTCGGATCCAGTTCATATCGGATGGGGGCCTTCTTGACAGCGGCCTTGTTAATCTTGCCCGCCTTTTCGAGCTCTTCTGCTTTCTTTCGCGCTGCATCGGCTTCTTTTCCGCTTAACGTTCGCTTGATGATGGCAGCGTCAGGACAGTTCTCGAGGCATTTGCCGCAGCGGGTACATTGCTCCATGTCGAACTCGGGATAAAATACTCTCCAGTCGCCAGTTTTTGTGACTTCTGAGGTCCCAGGCTTTCCAATTGCTGCCGTTCCGATCTTTTCGTGTATTTCGTGCGTCTCCCTCTTCTCGCGAGCTCCTGGCTTTGCGTGGGGCGTTCGCTCAGTTGCGGCCATAATCTGGTAGGCCTTTTCTGCTGCTCGGACATTGAGTTCTCCGACTTTCCCAGGGAATCGGGCTAGAACGGATCTCTTGATCGACTCGATACTGATCTCGCCCGTAGCACCTGCAAACGCGCCCAGCAGAGTTGTATTAACGATAGGTCGACCTATGATTTCTAGGGCTATTCCCGTGGCGTCTATGGTCCTCACTTCTATTCCTGCGTCGAGTCCTGTCTCTTCAGCCGATTTTTCGGAATTCACAATCACCATGCCTTCAGGCTTCAGGCCAGCAGCAACATCAACTGCCGAAATTAGCGTTGCGTCTTGAACGATAACGTAATCAGGTTCGTAGATTTGACTTCTCAGACGAATTTTCTTATCGCTCAGGCGCGTAAATGCAGTAACTGGTGCGCCGCGCCGCTCAACGCCAAAAAAGGGGAATGCTTGGCTGTATTTTCCGTCTTCGAACGCTGCGACAGCGAGTAGTTCGGCAGCGGTAACAGAGCCCTGCCCACCCCTGCCGTGTATGCGTACCTCTTTCACTTAATGCCTCCGTTGTTCATGATTAATCGTTCAATCTGATTTAATCCTTTCGAACCCATTATTTGATTCTAAACGCTCGTTTGGTAGATTCTGTGCTCAAAATGGCTATTTAGTGAGTCGAAGTTGGGTCGCGTCATCATAGGTGGTTTGCAGTGCGGCAGCCCTATTGAGGCGTGTGCAACCTCCACACTACTAGAAATCGACCGGGATGCCCATAATATCGAGAGCGCCTCCCCACACATCTTTAGCGATAGCCGCGCATCCCGTTGCCGCACTCCACGGATCTAGAACGATAGAAGAGGCGCCCAAGTGCTCGTCTAATAACACTTTCACTTTAGCGGCTGCAGACCCTGCCAAAAATATCGATCCCTGTGCTGAATAGTCTCGTAATAGGACTTGCAGTGCGTTGATCTCCATCGCCGCATACAGTGCCAGCGTTGCGATCAGATCATGCTCGCTAAGGCCGCGTTTCAAGAGGCCGCCTCGAGAAAAAGCTTCGTTGGCAGTCATAAGTCCACCATCTACGTCCCGTATTGCTTGAAGATCTAAGGGCCCCTGCGTCACTCCTGGTGCAAATATTGCCGCATCGATTGCTCCTAAGATACGCGATTCCGCGACCGCGAGAGACACGGTATTGGAGCTTACGTCGCATAATATGAAGTCTCGGTCTTTGTGATACTTAGAGACATAGTAGGCTAGTCCGACCTTTTCTGGTGAAGCTCCGTGGGAAAAGAACTTCATTCGAAAATCGACGTTTGATTCGTCGTGGATTCCTGGTAGTACGATCGCAGGCGTATTTGACTTATGAATTGCATCATAGACGGCCGTGCCTCCTCCGATGTAACGTCCAGCTCCGCCAAAAGCCTTGAGCCCTCTGTTACGCACTTTTTTACTGTTCGTGATTTTTGTGATACCATCGCCCATGGAGTATGTGAGCCCGATGAGCTTGACGAACTCAAGTTTAAGGTTCAGCCCCTCCTCGATATCGCGCACGACAGAAGATTCAGTAATATTTTCTCGTGGGAGCTCAAGCTTTCGTTTGTCCAAAGTAGCAAAGCGAACAGCTTGGGTTCCGTGGTCAACGCCTATGAACATGTTCTTGGCAGGGTCAGACAAGAAAAGCCTCAGGCGGAATTTGAATCCGCGACCTCGTCCTCTCTGTGTTCAATTCAAGAAACTTACCAAGGACGCGCTATACCAGGCTTAGCCACTGAGGCATCAGAATTCATCTTTATATACCAGGTTACTCTATAAATAATTTAAGTCGGGTATATCGTCGCTGAGCTGAGCTAAAGGCGAAAAAACAAACTCTTGGGCTCGGTCGTCTGCCACTTGGAAATAGCGTGCGAGTCAGCGGCACTAAACTGTTGGGGGCTTTGCGTGAGGGATGATAATACGCTCATCGATAAGATCTCAACGAAAAAGTTGGGGCTTCATCAAATAGATCTTCCTGCGTCAGAGGCAATTGAAATCAGGCGCAAAGCGGTCGAAAAATTGACAGGTGCAGCACTAGACGCACTCGGTGCGTATGCTATTGACGCCGAGTCCTCCTCGAAGCGCAATATCGAAAACATGATCGGAGCCGTGCAAATACCAGTCGGCATTGCTGGCCCTCTGGCAGTTGAGGGTGAATATGCGAATGGAGAGTTTTACATTCCCTTGGCTACGACGGAAGGGGCTCTGGTAGCATCTGTGAATCGGGGGTGCAAGGCAATTACCTCTGCTGGGGGTGCCCTTGTTCGGATTTTCAATGACGAAATGACCCGCGCTCCAGTTTTCGCGGTGGCCGATGTTGTGGAAGCGAAGCGCGTAGTTGAATGGGTCAAGGAGCCAGAGAACTTTGCTAAGCTTAAGAAAGCAACGAGGGAGACCACGAAACACGGGGAACTCGTCCGAATAGACCCTTATGTTGTTGCGGACAACGTTTTCTTGCGATGTGCGTTTGACACTAAAGACGCTCTTGGCATGAACATGGTCACAATTGCTACTGACAGACTTGCCGACATCATTGTTGATGAGCTCGACATCCGGCTGGTCGCTCTTTCAGGCAATATGTGTGTAGATAAGAAACCCGCTGCGATCAACTTAATTGAAGGCAGAGGCAAAAACGTGGTTGCCGAAACCTCTATCCCTCGAAGCATTATTCACGACGTACTGAAGACAACGCCGGAAGGCATGGCAGATGTTCATTATCGAAAAAATATGCTTGGATCTGCCAAAGCGGGATCGTTGGGCTTCAACGCACATGCGGCAAACGTCATAGCGGCTACGTTTATAGCAACTGGTCAGGACCCGGCTCATGTTGTCGACGCGTCGACGGCAATTACTAGCATTTCTGTTCGGGGAGACGAATTGTACGCATCTGTAAGCATGCCTTCTCTGCCAGTTGGCACGGTAGGCGGGGGAACCTCGATCAAAACGCAGCACGAGTGTTTGTCGATAATGGACGTGGCAGGCGGAGGGAATCCCCCAGGAGCACACGCTAAGAAATTTGCTGAAATCATCTGCTGTGCCGTGCTTGCGGGAGAGCTCTCTCTTATAGCAGCCCACGCTGCAAGACATCTTGCGAGAGCACACGCAACGCTTGGGCGGTGACAGCACAGCCTTCCGCGTGGCGCGATAGCGTCAGATTACGCAGGTCAAGTTATCTTCCTTGCGTGGTCCACGAGCTCGCGAATCACTGCGCGTTTTTTTTGCGGCGCTATCTTCTGTGCATCTAAGCTCATTTTCAAAAAAGAGTCAAAATCAAACGACCGCCGATGGTGGAACACTTCATGCTGGAATAAATTTTGTTCCGTAGTAGATCACGCCGTCTGGTCCCTCTTCTCCGAGCTTTCTAAAAACCGACTTAACGCGCATTCCGATCTTGACTTCAGACGGATCGCAAACGATCTGCGCCGTAAGCTTTGGTCCCTCGTCGAGTTCTACAATTGCAAGAACGTACGGCGTCATCTTGCTGAAATTTTCAGGAGCTGAATATATAGTAGTGTGGGTTACAACTTTTCCGCTGCCTTCAAACTGATATTCGCGAATCACGCCCTTGCGTCTGCAAGTGATGCACACGCGACGTGGGGGGAAATAATAAGTATCACAGTTCTCACATTTTGTGCCGATGAGGTTATACCGGCTCGGTATTTCTCTACAAAAACGCGGTACGTTCATCGAGTCACCTCGCTAGGATATGCACAACGACGGTGCCACCCGTTCCGCCGACATTGTGGGTCAAGCCGATTTCAGCCCCCTCAACCTGCCTTTTTCCTGCATCGCCTCTCAACTGCTCGGCAATCTCCACTGCTTGCTTTATTCCCGTTGCCCCTACTGGATGCCCGCAAGCCTTCAGCCCTCCGCTCGTGTTTATCGGTATTTTACCACCGATTGCGGTATCGCCTGCAAGCGTTGCGGGACCTCCCCGGCCTTTTTCAAAAAACCGGAGATCTTCAATCGCCATTATCTCAGCGATTGTAAAGCAGTCATGCACCTCAGCCACATCGATGTTTGACCGTTCTAGCCTCGCGGTCTTGAAGGCTCGATCTGCGGCAACTGTGGTCGCGTCGATGCTCGTTAGGCTCCGGCGATCGTGCAAAGAGATCGTATCGCTGGCTTGGCTAGCGGCTTTGACGTAGATCGGAGTATCTGTGAATTCTCGCGCCCTTTCGGCAGGGACCAAAACAACTGCAGCCGCTCCGTCTGTAATTGGACTGCAGTCAAAAAGTCGAAGAGGATCAGCGACGAGGGGTGAGCTGATAACCGAGTCAATTGTGATTCGATTCCGGAACTGTGCCCTGGGATTCATTGAACCGTGGTAATGATTCTTAACGGCGACCTGGGCGAGCTGCTCTCGCGTGGTACCAAATTCGTGCATATGTGCCCGCGCCATCATGGCGTAGAGTCCCGGAAACGTGGCGCCAACTGCAGCCTCCCATTCCCGGTCAGCGGCAGCAGCGAGCGCGTCCATTGCCTTCTCTGCGCCAATGTCAGTCATCTTTTCTATGCCTGCGGAGATAACAATGTCGTGGTACTCAGAAGCGACCGCAATGATGCCACTTCGCAGCGCGAGACCACCTGAGGCGCACGCGGCTTCCACTCGCGTGCTTGGCACGTTGTTGGAAATGAGGCCCGAGTAATCGGCGATAAGCGCTCCGACGTGCTCTTGTTGGATGAATATCCCTGAGCTCATGTTGCCTCCGTAAAGCGCCTCTACCTGTGCACCGCTCATGCCGGCATCCTCAAGAGCCATCAAGCCCGCTTCGATGAAAAGGTCGCGGAAACTTTTGTCCCACATCTCGCCGAATTTTGTGCATCCTAAGCCAACGATAGCTACTTCTCTCATTGTGAATCGCCGTCGTGCGGTGTTTGATCCTCGTTAGAGTACGATCTTGTTTTTATGTTTAGCGTAAATTGCATAATCTAGATAAATAGGTGCAGCAAGCAGTTCTGCGACGCTTGGGGCCTTATCTTGTATCTTGCCGATCTCTTCTGTCACGCGAAATGTGAACGAATCGCTGCCTGCGCCTGACCCAAAGGAGGTCATAAAGATGCGACTGCCAGGTTCCGCAACATCTAGCACAGATGCCAGTCCTATAAGTGATGACCCGGAGTAGGCATTCCCCAGTTTTTCGACCACAAGACCTTGTTTTACCTGTTGCTGTGAAAAACCAAGTGTGGAAGCAACTTTGCGAGGAAATTTGCCATTTGGTTGATGAAAGACAGCGAAGTCGAAGTCCTCAGGCTTGCTGCGCGTCTTATGAAGCAATCCTCGCGCCCCCGCCAAAACGTGTTTGAAATACCCGGGTTCTCCTGTGAACCTCCCCCCGTGTTTCGGGTATTGCTGGCCTTGCCGCCTCCAAAAATCGAAGGTGTCAGTCGTGAATGAATATGTGTCCTCAATTTCAGCAATCACATGGCTTTTTCCAACGACGTAAGCCGCGCCGCCTGCTGCCGCTGTATATTCTAAAGCATCTGCGGGGGCTCCTTGTGCTGTGTCGGCACCTATAGCCATGCCATACTTGATATAGTCAGCAGCGACCAGTCCTAGGCACGTCTGTAAAGCAGCGGTCCCCGCTTTGCACGCAAACTCATAGTCAGCAGCCATTAGCTCCGGCGTTGCCCGGATCGCTTCAGCAACAATCGTCGCTGTCGGCTTGACCGCATAAGGATGAGATTCGCTGCCGACGTATATAGCTCCAATATCGACTCCAGCTAAGCCAGATCGCTGAAGTGCGGAGCGAGCAGCTTCGACTGCGATCGTAGCCGTGTCTTCATCTCGGTCTGGGACTGATTTTTCAAAAACGCCCAGTCCTTTTTTAATGTCGTTGGGGTCATCTCCCCAGACTCGTGCAATTTCTTCGACTCTGATCCTGTATCGGGGTATGTACACACCGTACGTTGTAATCCCAATAGACACGTTATTTGCTCCCAACAGATGATCCTTGATCCAATGAATTAGCAAAATATGCTGCGCGCAGAATGCTCAATCTAAATCGTAAGCACCTTCAACAGACATAAAAAGTCGTCAGCATTCTCTAAACTCATCTTACACTGTTATGTATTGCGCGCGCTATTTATTAGCTTTTGTAAGGGTTACTAAGTTGCGCGGGGTTTAACTAGTGGGGCCACCGAGATTTGAACTCGGGTCTGAGGACCCCCAGTCCCCAAGGATATCCAGGCTACCCTATGGCCCCTTCATATGGAGTATGCTCTAACCCTATATTACTTCTATTCAATCCGACTTGTCATCGCTTAGCTTTCTGTAACTGCAACGGCTCTGCTTTTCACAAAGCTCTCTGGATTTGTCAAGCTCTGTCGATCTTGGGCTCGGCGTCAATAGACATTCGAGGTGCAAAAAAGCAAACTCGCAGAATCCATATGCTACTGTAGCTTGATACGTTGCACTGGCGTGCTGAGCAAAAATTCACCTTGCTCGATCCTCTTTTTGAGCTCTCGCGTCAGTTTGTCTGCATTTGATCGATCTGATTGCCTAAGCGTGACTGGAATTTGTAGCCCATTTAGATCAATAGCACCCAGATCACCTTTTAGAGCGCCATGCGGACAAGATGATACGCAAGCGCCGCACCGCACGCATTCTTTGTGATCAATTCCTTTGTTCGGTGTGAATGCGGCGGTTGGACAATTCTCAGCGACTTGACACTCTTCACAACTCACGCACTCGTTGTTCGAGAAACGTATCCGGCCATATTCGCGCTGCCAGACGTCACTGTATCGTGCATAACCAAGTGGCGTGCGCCCATTCACATCAACAATTGGCAGGGGGATTCGATCATCTGTCCGGCTTACGCTCTCAAGTATAGACGTATTAAGAATCGGAATAGGGATCGCCCACGAACAGAACACGTCAGGACCTGCGGACGTGTTAAAGCCACCCACATATCGAGGGTTCATGCCCTTCAGAGGTGCATATCCTGAAAGGTTCGGCTTCTGAGCAGAGCTACGTGTTCCCGTCCCTGTCACGAAGCCAATAGCACCATTGAGCAGGGCTTTCGTGCCAACTCCGATAGTTTCGAGCTGAGGGTCTTTCTCCAAAGGATTTAGCTCTCCGCATCCAGAGAAGGTAGCTTCCTTATATGGTCCTTCGAGACACGTAACAGAAAAAATGGACTTGACGCAACCGTCGTTAGGGTTAACAAACGCATTATAATTCTTAAATACGTTGCGAGTAGCTGAGAGCCTTGCAAATTGCATATCTTGAAGGTTAGTTTGTCCCTTTATGAGTTGCCCCATCGTTGTTAGCACTTCAAAGTCGATATCGTTCCCCTTCACAATATCTCGAAAAAGGTGGCCCCCTCCATATTTGGTGTCGCTCCGGCTAACCGCCGTACCATAGACCATCAAATCAAGCAATCCCAGCCTTTCGTTAGGACACGGTCCAACGAAAGCGGGGACATCATTGAGCCAGGCCATTTGGGCCGTCTCGAAAACATTTGGAGCCGTGGCGCGAAAGGATAGAGTGGCATATGTTCCGCTCATGATGCCCTTCGTGCCAGACGTAACGACGTCTACTTCAGCAACTTCTTCGTGAGCCCGTACCATGTTACAAAACTCAGAAGCAGTACAAACGGTGATCTCTCCGGCTGTTATCTTGGCGTTTATCCCTTCTATACTTCTTAGAGGCACTTTTGATTGTGACAAAATTTTTTGGCTTCGGCTTAAGGCGCTGCGAGCTCCGCTTCCATCTCTCCAGTTTCTTTGATCTTGCCATCAAACTGCATAAGACGCTTATGCAAGCCCACAAAGTGCGGGATGTAAACGCGGTAAATCTTTAGTCGCGCGGGATTGATCCCGCGCTGTACAACTTTCTTGCTCAAATCGTTGAGCCGCGTTTCGACACTTTCGAAGTCTTCACCGCAACTCTCGGCTTCGAACCCTTGTCCGATAAAAACGCCATCAGCGCCCAATTGGAACGCCAGGTCTATGTGTTGAGGCGCGAGTCGCAATACTGATGGCACACTTATAATCCGAATAGAAGGGGGGTAGCGGAGCCGTGCTGCGCCAATGTTGTCAGCTGCTGCGTACCCAATTCTTGTGTCTAGGAACGCTATGTTCCTTATCTCTTTTTCGCGCTTAACTGCGAGGACCCCGCGTATGGAGGCTTCAAGTTGGGCTTCCGTACACCCGTGCAAATCAAGGGCTGCGGTAGGGCAGACGTGTACACACGCGCCGCCGCCGGTGCAGAGCATCGGATCGACCGTCGCTCTGCGATCAACCATCTTTATGGCATTGTTCTTGCACTGCCGTACGCACATACCGCAACCATTGCAGCTATCCTTAACGAATGCTGAAAGCGGTTCTATTGATACGTAGTCCTGACCAACAAGCGATAGTGCTTCGAGAGCGGCTGCATCCGCTTGTAAAACGCTATAGGTGATATCTTTGGGACCTTGAGCGGTGCCGCATACATAGATCCCTTTAGTGTTTGTACTAGCACCTTCAAGTTTTGGGTGTTTTTCCTTCACGAACAAGTCATCACCTAGTTCGATGCCGAGTGTCTCTCCAACTTGAACTGTCCCCTGAGAGGGCTTAATACCCGTCGAAAGGACCACCAAGTCCGCATCGAGTTCGAGGCATTGTCCACGCAACGTATCTTCAGCGCTTACGTACAGTTTGCCCCCTTTACGCTTCACGTCACTCGCACGCCCGCGGATAAATCTTACACCTTTCTCTTGCACGTGCCTATAGTAGTTTTCATAGATTCCCGGCGCTCGAATGTCGGTATAAAGCACGGTGATGTCAGTTCCCGGAAAATAGTCAGTGATATAGTTAGCGTGTTTAAGGGCGACCATACAACAAACGGACGAGCAATAAGGCAATCCGTGCGGCTTTTCGTCCCTCGATCCGACGCATTGTATCATCACTATCCGCTTTGGCGTTTTGCCGTCTGAAGGTCTCAAGAGTTCACCGTTTGTGGGCCCGTTTACGCCAATTATCCGAGCGAGCTCTAACTGAGTAACAACGTCTTTAAAACGACCATAGCCATATTCAGGCCGCAAATTTGGATCGAACTCATC
>PLGY01000027.1 GCA_003139855.1 Candidatus Methanoflorens stordalenmirensis | reverse complement strand
GGCTCCTAATGCGCTTCGTGTGACGGTACTCTTGCGCTAAAGCGGCGGGCTTAGGTTATCTCGCTTTTGGTCGTCGAGCTGCCACCACACGAACGAACCCACGAGTCCAGGGAGCCCAGCAAGACGAGTAACAAGTAACTAACTGTACTACGGTCTTAGACAGACGGGCCCGCCACCCCGCTGCCAAGTGCGAGAATTGACCCTACTAGTATTCGGTTCGATGTCGCGCGGCGCAATGGTGGGCAACTCGTTTCACCTTGTGACACGTTCTTCAGCATCTAAGGACATTGCGTGAAGCAATCATGCGCGTAAACAAAATTGTCTCGGAGTCATGCGAGCTGCCTGGCACGGCGCCATCGTGGGGGACGTCGTATGTCCATCAATAGAAGCATTATCACTCCTGGTGCGAGCGCTCGCGACGCTCTCCCTCTTCCCGTGACAATCTAACGGGCCTCGGCTCGCCGGTTTTTTCATAATGCCAAAGGCCCTCACCACCCCCAATCAAATGCGTATTTCACAAACAAGATTTGAGCAGCGTTAGATAGTTATAGAGAACGAAGGCATACTGAAAAAACAAAGGAGGTGAACCAAGGCTCATACAAGCCTTGGAGCGTGATGAGAGTAGCCGATAATGTAGAGGTGCTGGAATTATCCATGAAGAGTTTCAGGGGACAGACCATCATTCATCCGACACTCACCTGGGATGATGATACGGTGGTGCTGGTGGATGCTGGTTTCCCCGGCCTGCTGCACCAGATCCGTGAAGCGATGGCTAGGGCAGGCGTCCCGTTCGACAGGCTCGACAAGGTGATCGTCACCCATCAGGACATCGATCATATCGGAAGCTTGCCAGATATTGTCCGAGAGTCTTCTCATAACCTCGACGTGCTGTGCCACGAAGAGGAGAGGCCGTACATAGAAGGCCGAAAGCCGTTGGTTAAGATGAACCAGGAGCGTCTGTCGAAGATGCTGGGGTCGGTGCCTGAGGAACGACGGCAGCAGATGGAAGCGCTGTTTGCGAACCCGCCTAAAGCGAGCGTCACTACGGTAGTCGCGGATGGGGAGGTCTTGCCATACTGTGGAGGAATCACGGTGATCTTCACCCCGGGTCACACCCCCGGACATATCTGCCTGTACCTAAATCAGAGCAAGATCCTTGTTAGCGGCGATGCATTAGTCGCCGCAGACGGCGAGTTGCGGGGGCCGAACCCGCAATCAGCATACGATATGGAAACCGCCATGAAATCGTTGAAGAAACTTACACAATACGACATCGAAACGGTGATCTGCTATCACGGAGGCGTCTACAGGGACGACGCTAATACGCGCCTTGCGGAGTTAGCCAGCGCTGCACATTAGTGCCGCTTGAAGGATTGCCGCGGAAGGATTTTAGAGTGGTGGCGTTGCCGGAGCATGCTCCCCACCAAACTGGGCATGTTGCTTACGACGGGGCTAGTTCGCCTCTCGCACCCATCGTAAAACTCTTTGCGCTGAGAAGCCCGACCTTGTCGAACTCACCGAAACACCACAAAGCGGTGTAATCTAATCTACGCGTATATCCTAGTCGAATGTTAGTGATCTCTTCAATCGATTGCTGTGCGTTATAACAAAGAATCAAGTTACCGGACTAAAGTTATATTATGCTAAACATACTTAATATGCTAAGCATAGTGAAGAGTGCACGCCGCTGATGTGATGTCTCACGGATACCGTTGTTGTTGTGGTGCACCCCTTCCACACGCATCAAGCAGGTAAACAACGAGAGGAGTAGGCGTGCAACAGGATAAAGTAAAGGTTCAGTTAAGTGGCATATCGCAGACGCTGTTGGGTTGTTTATGCGGCCGGGCACAGTTAAGCAAGAGGTACAGCTCACTGTTTTACGATGAGAAAGCTATCGAGCTCGTTGAAAAAATTGACTATGACTTTTCAACGAATGATGATCTGCCGTTCCATGGTATTTGGTTCAGTGTTTCTCATAAGCTCAATCTGCCAGAATTTGGTCTATTTACGCTGAGGGCACGGCAGTTTGACGAAAAGCTCAAAACCTACATCATAGAGCACCCCCGCGCATGCGTCGTGAACATCGGAGCAGGACTGGACACAACCTTTTACCGCGTCGATAACGGGTTGATTCACTGGTACGACCTTGACCTCCCTGCGGTCATTGACATCAGAAGACAGCTGCTGCCGGAACCTGACAGGGTAACATACATCGCGAAATCCTTCNNAGCTGGTGTAAAGATATTCGGTACACCGAGGAGGGGATATTCATGATAGCTGGGGGGGTCTTCCATTTCTTTGAGGGGTCTCAGATAAAACAGTTTTTTTCGATGCTGGCGGACAATTTCGACGGCGGCGAAATCGTGTTTAACGTCATATCACGATCAGCCGATGGCTTTGGCGCGTGGATGAATATCTTATCGCCTGAGCAACGGGACGTGATGAGAACAGCGCTCGTGGATGCGCTAAAGGGGTGGTGGAAAAAGGCATCACAAGACCAGAAAGAGAAGTTGAACGACATGATAGCCACGCTCGAGCTCCCGACAAAGCCGAAAAGTAAGGCGTGGCCCGATCTCGAAGCGTGGTGGAATCAGCTCAGCGAAAAGGAGATGCTAGAGGTAATGCGCGGCTTCAGGACGTCCTTCCGCAGCGACGTTGACGCGTGGGAGGTAGAAGACGCGCGTGAAATTACAAAGTGGGATGGCCGCGTCACCGTGATAGACCAGTTTCCGATTTTTAGAAACATCCCTCGAGATTCGTTGAACGCAGATATGCGACAATTCATGGACTACAGTGATGAGAGAGGAAGGTCGAGTATTATTCACTTGCGAGTTTAATGTCACGAAGTCTGTGGGCGCTGTTTGGCCCTCTCGTCGCAGCTCGCGCTTTCAGCCACATACAGAAGGGTGTAACAGTTTTAAGGCAGCTACGCTTATGAACGAGCGAACAACAAACGATGCGTGGACAGCCGCAATGGTTTTGTTAGAACATTCGTCGTGCCGTACACGGGTGATTGGGTTCATCGTAATCGCATCAGGCTGATGACTCCTGCCGCATCTGCAAGAAAACGGGACAGAGTCACTGTGTATGATCCAAGTGGATATTCTTGCCTTCGAGGAAAAGGAGGTNNTGCGGCGTACCTATTTCTCTGAGGTTGTACGGGACCGGGCGCTCTCTGAGGCACGGGTACAGCGGCGAAAGCTAGCCGCTGACGTTGGGGCGGGAACCGGATTCATAACCCAAGGGCTTATCGGGCACGGCGTGGAGGTGCTCGCGATCGACGAGTCTCTCCCTATGCTGCAGGTACTCAGGCGCAAGGCGTTCAGCGGCGCGGGTCTACACTGCTGCATCGGGAGCGCCGAATGTCTCCCCGTTCGCGCCGGCGCCGTGGACTACGTTTTTGCCAACATGTGCCTCCACCACGTGGTGCACCCGGCAGCAGCGATAGGTGAGATGGCGCGGATTCTCAAGAAAGGGGGGGCGCTCATAATCACCGACCTCGATGAGCACGCGTTCGCGTTTCTCACGGAGGAGCGCACCGATCGATGGATGGGATTTAGGAGGGAGGATGTGCGCACGTGGTTTGCTGAAGCGGGGCTGAAAAAAGTCGAGGTGAGCAGCACTGGAGAGCGAGCGAGGGTGCCATCGGACTCCACTGACAACTGCGCTGACATCAGCATATTTATGGCACGGGGCACGAAATGAAGCAAGTCAAGGCTCAGTTTCTTTGGCTGCCAGCGGCTTCACGGCTGACGTCGGTTTGGACGCGCACCCGCCGTGCCGCTGCGCCATCATCCAGTAGAGACACAAGAATATCGGGCTCCTTCCTGAACGGAGTTAGTCGCACGAGCCGGCACATTAACAACTGGCAGCGATTTTCAGCTCACAGCCACGATCCTAGGTCTACGTGTCGTCAACGCTCCGCCAGCGCTGCCTACTGAATGAGCTACGGAACGACTCGCGGCCATTTTAGCGCCCGCGAAGCACGCAAACCCGGGTTAAAGCACTTATGCTTGAACGTTGAATTATGTGATAGGTGATCAATCGTGCGTTACTTAGTATATTTCGAGATTCCTGCCGACGTAGGTAATAGCTTAGACTTCGAGGAAGGGGGGCCTGGACCACTCATTGGATATATCATGGATAGGTTCGCGCCCGAGGCGTCGTATACACAGGCCGGCCTGCGCGGTGTTTTCATGGTAGCCGATCTGGATGAGGCACAAATGACAGAGCTCATGCTCATTGTGTCGAGGAAGTTCAGCACGTACCCTGAGTTCACGCCCGTCATTCCTTTAGCGGCGACGCCTGGTATTGCCGCGAAGGCAATAGAAAAGGCGAAAAAAGCACCCTAGGTCGGGGATAGGTTCGCCTTTTTTTAGGTGCAGAAGAGACCGCCTTAAATTTTATTGGTCCTGCACCGGACGTGTGGACTCCATTGACGAGGATTTGCTGCGCAGACTCAGCGAAGTCGGGTGCAATAGCCTTTTCTCTGGGATTGAGTCTGCAACAAACGAAAAGTTGAAACTCATAAAGAAGGGATTCACAACCGATCAAGTGATTGACGCGTTTGGCGTGCTTAAAAAATACAAGTATGCGACGACCGCATCGTTTATGGTCGGGTTGCCTGAAGATAACCGCCAAAAGATTATCGATACCATAAATCTCGCCAAACGGATAAACCCAGATTTCGCGATGTTCTCGGTGACAACCGCCCGTATCCCGGAACCGAGCTGTATGAAAACATCGATTATTACGATATAGAACTTATGGTAAACGATTGGAGCCAGTTCACCCTTGCAAAACCTGTCGCACGCACAAGCCCCCTTTCGACGAGAGATCTACGGGGGTCTTGTCAATGGGTGCGTCAACTTATATATGCGCGCCTCGTTTCTTAACTCGGACCATCGCAAAGAAGCAGAGGGACTTCGTGCTGAACCCCGTTAAAGCAACTATCACAAACGCCGTCGCAGTATGTCTTAAGTTAGGTGTTATAGATCTATGACGAAATTGCCAGCTCGAAATCGAACCGACAGCCCCAAAATTGTGCTTACTGCCGATGAAACGATGATGAGTCGGTACCGCGGAGGCATGTTTGTAGGGTTCACGACCTGCATGCCACAAGGGATTATTCCGGACTGGTTTTTCTTTCGCGTGTGGGCGCCGCCGGTGCCACGAACGAATTTGCGAGCGCTCTATTCGGACTTCGGTCTTCGGATCGTAGAAGCAAGCTTGGCGAAGGAATTCGGCGAGGATGAAGTAGCAGTCGTGCACCCACACGACTTGGAGAAGGTCGTTGGCAGCAGAACTGAGATAGTAGCAGTAAGCGGCCACGATTTTCTCGGCATCAATCCGCCAACGTCTGAGGTCGTCGATTTGGTCGACAGGGGTCCTCCTTACAACAGGGTCAAGTTCTTTGAGCTTATGCAAAAACCGCTCATGAAAGAGAAGGTGGTGGTCGCCGGCGGCAAAGCCGCGTGGCAGCTCGCGGACGAGGCGACGATGGACAAACTGAACATCAATTACGTGCATCTTGGCGAGGGCGAAATTACGATCCCCCAAATGTTTAAGTCCATACTTGCCGGGGAGGAGCTGCCTAGAATCGTCACTGGAGTCAGCCCGCGCCTAGAGGAGATACCTAACATCATCGGTGCCACGATCCACGGATTAGTCGAAATCGGAAGAGGATGTGGTCGAGGGTGCTCTTTCTGCACGCCTAACATGCTCCACGTAATGCACAAGCCCATTGACCACATCGAAAAGGATGTCAAAACGAACGTAAAGGCAGGCCAGAGCTCAATACTCCTCCATTCGGAGGATGTCCTGCGCTATGGCACGACAGGAATGGTGCCGGATACAGAACGCGTTTTGAACCTCTTCGCGCGCGTGGTGTCTATTGAAGGGGTTAACAATATCGGTGCGAGTCACGTAGCCCTTGCGTCTGTGTATCACAATCCTGGCCTTATCAGCGCACTTTCCCAGATGATGAGCTCGGAGCTTGGTCAGGATTGGATAGGTACGCAAACTGGCTTGGAAACCGGAAGTGTACGGCTGCTCACGCGGTATATGAAGAACAAAGCATTGCCCTCGTCAATTGAACAATGGCACGAGATCGCCACTCAAGCGTTCGGCATCCTCGACGATAACGACTGGGTTTGTGCAGCGACGATGATCAATGGGCTTCCAGGTGAGACCACAGACGATGTGATCAAGAGCATCGAACTCGTCGAAGAATTGAAATCGATTGCGACAAAATCGCTTATAATTCCTATGAATTTCGTTTCGATGCGTGGGTCGTCCCTCGATTGTAACGAGACATTTACCGCTAAGAAAATGACGCCCGAGCATTGGCAACTTATGGGTGAGTGCTTAGATCACGATTTTCACGTTGTCCCACAATTATTGCGACGTCTTGATAAAAATGGCAGCGGATTGGTAAAAGGCCGGCTGCTTGGAATCTC
>PLGY01000011.1 GCA_003139855.1 Candidatus Methanoflorens stordalenmirensis | reverse complement strand
ATTCAACCGGTTAAGGCCCTACCCCCTCACGGTTTTTTGCTCAAAGATCTATACGTGATCTTCCGTGCCGTTGTCGCCAGCGACTGCTGCGTCGTCTCGCACGCCCTCGGTCAGCAGGTACAACAACCGACCGGCCATATCTGTTTGGGTTGCAAACGACGACTTCATAAAGCTATTTTCGTCGCGGAGCTGTTCAATTAGAGCGTCTTTTAGCTCGATCTCTCGTTTCAGTCGTGTAGCCTCGTCTCCGTTGTCCGCTAACGCGTAGCTGATGAGGTCAGCAGCGATGCGCGCTTTTGATTTACCCTCGTTTTCAGAGCGGGCGAGTATCGTGGTAAAGTGCTCGTCGCTGACTGCCGTACAAATTTGCGGCATATGGTGTTAGGCGATTATCCTCGTATAAATGGCTGTCGAATTGCATCTGAGGCAAAAATCAATTGATATCGCATCTCGAGTCTCGTTCTTCGGCGTTTTTCACGATAAAAAAAAGCTCGTAAAGGAAATTAATACGACTGCAAAAGTCTCCAAGGAAATATATGCGATAATGCGCTTACGCTATCTTTTTATTGGGGATCAGTATATATCCATGCAATGCGGATGGTATTACGCTTGATATTCAGTGCTGTTTCGGTACCGAGAGGCGGCACAGAATAACCTGCCTCCGCAAAAAGGAAGGCGTGAGGAAGTGGTACGTGGGCGTTTGGGGGTATCGCGGACAAGGAAATAAGAATCAGCGCAAGTCAAATTGCAATGGCCTATGTCGAACGCACAGTCTAAAAGTGGCGTAAGGACGAGAAACCGCAATGGCGTGGTGTGCTTTTTATTGCGAAGAAGTGGCACCTCTTTGTGAAGAATAATCACCTGCTGCGCATGGGCATCGTCTTCTTTACAACACCTCGGTAACTTTCAACTTGTAAGGCGTCACTGGACAAAAGTGCGCCCGTCTCTGGTCATTAATTTGCGTTGCCAAGGCCCTTTCACGAGGTTTTGGCGCGAGCGGGCCGCGAACATCACACAACCAGAATGGCGAGGAAGAAATGAGGCATACGCTATTGTTCTGCGCGACGACGATTGTCGCCGTGCTATTGTGCTTCTCTGTGGTTGCATTAGGGCTGGCTATGATCCGCCCAGCAGCAGCTGCTGACGTCAGCGCATCGGGGGCGAGTGGGCAACTCACGCCTAACGAGATAGCGTTAAGTTTGCCAGCTCCAGTGCAAAGCCCATCGACAATCGCGGCAGAGTCACAAACGCCTACGGTTCCGTTAGTGCCCTTTCAACTCACGATAGCGAGTCAAACAGTTTCAGAACCTATAACGCTGAGCGCCTTAACGACGGTCGGGGCAAGTCAAACTGGACCTAGTACGGGACTCACTGCCGACATGGCGTCTAGTAATTCTGCGCCCCCTGCGGACGCCGTCACTACAAACGTGAAACCTGCTGGTAGCGGGTCTCTTGCGCTAATGCCTGTTTTAACAGTAGGTGGTCCGAGCGGGCTGATCTTGGTGAGTTATGGAACTGCAATCGTCGTGCTTGGGGTAATGCGGTACTGGTCTTTTTCGTTTGACGATGGGACAGAGTACTCCCGTGAGATGGCAGAGTCATCTCCTGAACTGAACAATGCGAACGTTGTTTATGTGCGCGGCTCCGCGTACTCGATGCTTGAAAACGTCGAATACGGGCACACTGCCGAAGGGCGGTGACGAAGACAAGAGAGCTTTTTTTGCCTTCGAACGAAGATCAGGGGGCTCCTGCTGCGTTATGGGGCCTGTCTGCGATAAGACGAGACTTTTGTTCTAAGCTGGATTGATGTTAAAGCGGAGGTCTCCGGAACCAGTGAAGGTAATGATCGGATGACGATTGCAATTATTGGTGGAACTAGTTCCAAGGTCTAGGGATCGCCCTTCGTTTTGTGCAAGCCGGTGAAAATGTTATAATTGGTTCCAAGGCAGTTGAAAAAGCGCAGGAAGCGGTAGGTAAAATAAAAGAACTTCTAGAAAAAGACGAAACATCCAACCTCAAGGCTGCAGCAAATGCTGATGCTGCAAAAGAAGAAGAGATATTAGTCTTAACCGTACTATTAACAGCTCAAAAGTCCAACTCTCTTGTCTATCAAGGAAGAAGCAGCCGGGAAAATATTGATGGATGCTTCTGGACCACTTGAATCAGCTATTGGTGGATCCGTCACCAGATGTTTATGCCTGCATGAAGCGGCCGTCGCTGAAAGAGCACAAAAGGTCTCACCCGACCCATCTGTCATCCGTGCACTCTGCAACATCAGCAGCGGGGCCCTGATGAACTGCAAAGAACCCATTGACTGTGATTCTTTGATATCCGGTGACCACCAAGAATCCAAAATAACCGTCGCAAAACTAATAGAACAAATACTAGGCGTGAAAGTAGTACACTGTGGGCCACCAGAAAGAGCCCAAATCATAGAGAAAATCACCCCACTACTAATTGGACTGAACATCAAGAAAACCTGCAAAGGCGCTGGAATCCGAATTACAGGCGTAGACTCGGAATATAAACTATACTAAGAACTGTTTAAGATTTGGAATTCTTTTGTGAGCTATAAATTGGAAAAAGGGAGATGAGAGAGATGGGGAGATTAGAGAACAAGGTTGCGCTGGTAACTGGTGCAAGTTCCGGAATGGGATATGAAATTGCTAAACTCTTTGCAAAAGAAGGAGCATCAGTTGTCGTAATAGCACGGCGAAAAGAAAAATTGGCAGATCTCATAGCGCAAATAGAAGCTAATGGTGGACAGGGCATTGCAGTTGCTGGAGATGTTACCAGTGAAGACGATGTTCAGAACGCCGTTAAAACGGCTGTACAAACGTTCGGAAAACTGGACATAGTCGTCAACAATGCGGGGATACTGGACAAAATGAGGCCAGTTACTGAACTCGATGATGATTTATGGAATGCAGTTATCAATGTTAACCTGACGGGGCCCATGCGCGTATTCAGAGCTGCCATTCCAGAGATGGAAAAGATCGGCGGGGGTGCGTTCGTCACCGTAGCATCTCTTGGCGGACTCAAGGCAGGAATCGCGGGATCAGCGTACACAGCGTCAAAACACGGGGTTCTGGGCCTAGCGAAAAATGTTGCGTTCATGTATGCTAACAGGAACATCCGAGCTAATGTCATTGCTCCAGGCGCCGTTAACACCGAAATGGCTACTAACGTTACAGGAAATAGTGAAATGGGGTCGGAGCGAAGTATGCTGGGTATGGGTACGATGCCGCGAATGGGCGAACCTGAAGAGATTGCCCGGCTGGCTCTGTTCCTCGCTTCAGATGAAGCAAGCTTAATAAACGGGGCGGTCGTTACCGCTGATGCCGGCTGGGGTGCTTATTAGTTAAGTAGCATCGCCAAACACTATATAAACGCTATAAGGCATTAGAAGCTTCCTTTGCTCAAATTTTAGGCTGTGATGCCCTATTAGTTCTTTTTGCTCAAAAGATTTTTAGGAAACCGCAGACTATGTGCTGCAGCAAATTTAGTTCTTTCAACGTAAGCGCTCCTTCTCTGCGGTCACTTCTATCTCGTTAGTGCTTGCGAGCGTACGCTTTCCAGTATCGTGTCCTTCCCTGTCTCATAGGGAATTATCTCTTTTACGTGATAGTCTATGTAGGGGCCAAACATGCTAGTCATTTTGAAGATATCCTCAGACGCCCCCTCAAAGATGAAACAGCCCGAATCGCCATCTATAAAGAAGCCGTTCTCCGTTACGATCCCGGCGTCCATGTAGCGCTCTATCGCTTCGAACATAGCCTCTGTGTTCTCTGTTATTTCTCTGCGGTCAGTAGGCCATGGGGCGAGCATGTTTCTGCGCCACATGACTAGGAATTTTGTTATCTATCTTACTTCCTTTCGTTAGGTGACAGCGACACGGCAGCCACATTTCAAAACGCATAGAAATGCGCTATTTTAATAAAGGTTCCTGTGACTAAACCTTGTTACGCCCGTGGTATTCAAAAGGCTGCGCTCCCAATATCTTGCGAGTCCGGTCTTGAATTGTACCAAAACCACCCTCGTGAGTTCTTGACAACGCAATCAAACGACAACGTTTGAGACTCGCCGACTGAAAATCGTCTACTTTTAGTTAAACCCCCATCAGTCATCGAAGAGGTAGACTTGGTCCTTTCGTTTTCTAAGATCGCCTTTCCTCACCTAGATGGCACGGCTGATGCCTTTGGAGCAGGTATACTACAGCTTTTAGATTTCACGGCCAACCCTTACCTTAAACAGATAATCCAGACAAAGTCCCGATAGGCATTAAAAGAAGTTAGCTCAATAGTAGTTCAATACGAGCAATAGATACCAAATAATAATTCGAAAAGGAGAATGAAGACTATGTCTAAAACTCAAGACTTCTTGAAAGAAGCTTTTGCAGGAGAGTCCCAAGCCAACCGCAAGTACCAGGCATTTGCAGCCAAAGCAGATAAAGAAGGATACTCCCAGGCAGCAAAGCTGTTTCGGGCAGCT
>PLGY01000043.1 GCA_003139855.1 Candidatus Methanoflorens stordalenmirensis | reverse complement strand
TTCATCATAATTGTAAGCGTCGCCGGGACTAGAATTGCTGCCTACGAATAAACGCTGCACGGCAAATTATTGCTAAAGAACTTTTTACACGGTGACTAACATGGTCGACGTAAGCGCACGGCGTACATATGACAACTAAGACAGAACACATCACGATTGACACCACGGCCGGTGTTCAGATAATCGACATAACAAGCGAGGTTAGCAAGCTGCTTGCAAAGAGCGACTTACAAGAGGGGTTGGCTACAGTTTTTGTCCCGGGCTCTACAGCAACCGTGACGACGATCGAATATGAACCCGGCCTCGTCGCGGATATGACGAAAGCACTCGACCGCATCGCTCCACGAAACGGTCACTATGAACACGACCAGCGATGGCACGATGGAAACGGGCATTCTCATATCAGGGCAGCATTTCTGAAGCCAAGCGTGACAGTTCCTTTCTCGAACAATACGTTAATGCTGGGGACGTGGCAGCAGCTCGTGTTCATCGAACTCGATGTCCGGCCTCGCAACCGAACGATCATAGTCCAATTCATCGGCGACTAAACAAGCTTAAGTCGAAGACGAGCTGAGCGGCTCTTTCGATGCCTTCGGCCACAATATAGCCTTCTTCGAGGTTCGCTCCGACAGCAACTAGCCCGTGATTCTCCAAAAGAGCGCCTTTAAAACCTCTAATTCCACTCGATACGGCCTCCGCTAGTTCACTGGTGCCCGGTCGCGCGTACGGAATCAATGGTATGCGACCCAAAAGCTGTTTGCCTTCGACGTCAGGTGATTGCAAGTCGCCCCCCATACAGGATAGTGCCGTAGCGAATCGGGAATGAGCGTGTACAATTGCTTTAGCGTCTGTCACCTTGTAGATTGCGAGATGCGTCGGCATTTCGCTCGATGGCGATTTGCCCGCGAGATGGTCGCCGTTCATCGTCACCACGGATACATCTTCGACTCGAACTCGATAGCTGGGAACCTTCGTTGGGGAGATGTAAACCACATCATCGACCCTTGCACTTAGATTGCCGCTTAACGTCGACGTGAGGCCCCGCTTAAACAGCCACCCCATACATTTCGCGATTTCGTCTTTCAAGACTCATGCCCTCAATTCTCGGTGATTATTACAGAGCGTGAATCCGTTGTTAAGCTTATGCTTGCAGCACACTACACTAGTTGCGCTTACTGGACCAAATGACTAATTCTGAGCAGTTGCACCGCGAGCACTATAAGCGTCCCCAACGCCACCATCTTGACCACTGATATTGCATAGCTCTGCTTGGAAATGTACCCTGCATAAATTCCCAAGGCAACCAGACTTATCAAGCTCAACCCGACCGAAGCAGCAACCGAACCCACTGAAAAGATCCACGGTGCTAACGGGATTAAGCTTCCAATAAAGCTGGCCCCTCCTGATGATAAAGCGCCCTTTGCGATCTTTCGCCGGCTTTGAGATTCGACGTAGGTGTTGTTCAGCTTCCGCAGAAGCGATTTCTCGGTCATAGCAAGCTTGCCGTGCTCAATTGTGCTCTCTGCAAGATAGGACCCCACGCCGTTGGTTAGCGCGAGGGCGATTGCCCCTCCAAAAGCGGCGCTGACGATAACCGCGTTGGAAGCGCTCACCACTGAAACGCCGATAATGATTCCAAGAGTGGCAAGAAGTCCATCGATGGATCCAAGGATTATATAGCGCCCTTCCTCGATATTGAAGCTCATGAACGCAATAGTATTGGGGTGGCTTCCCTGCAAAACTCAGCAAAAGAGAAAAACCGACTGAAGTTCATCCACGATCGTGAAGCGTCTCTTCTTCTTCGACGATTTTCTTGCCAGCGATGATCTCGTCAACGCTGTGAACGACGCCCCCTAGGTTCTCAATAGTCTGCAGAACCAAGTCGAAGTTAACGTCGGTGCCCTCAACCGTGATTTTTACATTTTCAGTCTGTTGATCGACCTCGTAGAGGCTCAAATTGACTCCATCGACGTCTCTTATATCTCCGATCGCACTTGCAACCTCGACGTTAGTAGGTTCGTGAGGTTTCAATACGTCTAGGACTATTCGCTTGATCTGGGACATTTCTCCGCCGATCGCCGTAGTAGGTAATCAGACTTATTGTTTATAATGCTATTTGTGAGTTGAAATCAGCAAATGTAATGAGTCACGCCACTTAGAGATGTTGGGGGCCCTGCATTGCAGCGCTATAACGCGATCCTCGTGCATAAATGTAACCACAAGCGCGTTGCGCGTGGTCGACACGTTGGCGATATCGTTGACCCGTATGAGATACGCACCGGACATAAAGTAGGGCTTAATGTAAAAGCATTGCTCATAGAGCCGCATCGCTGCTGGCCTTTTGAACGTGGTTAGCAAGCGATTTGTTTCTATGTCTTTAACCTGTAGCAAGATGGCGGCCGCTGTTGCACGAATTGGTCGAAGCTTCGCTACTTTGTAGACGTTTCTTTTGCTAACGACGGAGCCGATGTATCGCTGACGCACGATAGTTCGGGCTTGCGAGAGAAGCGATGCCGCCGTTAAGCTCACCAAAAGCACGGTAAATACCGCGGTGAGCACAATAACATACAGCAAGCCGGGTATCAATTGAAACATCAGCAACGTTTGAAACCCCCTGACCGGCGTGCCTCAGCGTTGTTCGTCTCGAATATGCACGCGCGCGTAGCGATTGCTTAAGATCTGAAGCTGTTGAATTCCGTCCTGCAAGCCGTAAAGCTACAATTCTTACGGCAGATCTTCACTTCATTGCATGCGCCGTTGCGGTTAAACTTTTCTATTCCGTGACGCATTATAGCGTGTATGCTCGAATTGCGGCGTAATATAGCGCATTTGCTGCTCGGCACGTTTTTTGCGTTTTTGGTCGTTTCACTCCCGCACGGGCTAGTACTTATCTGCAACGCGGTGCTCATTGGCGGGTTGATCGTCGCTTCCTTCCTCTATCAAAGGTACAACATTACTTTCTTGACCTGGCTGTTCACGCGCTTTGACAGGCCGAGCAGATTCACAGCAAAGGGAGCAATCACTTTTTTTGCCGGGACGTTCATCGCTGTCCTGCTCTTCGCACCGCTTTATGCCGCTCTTAGTATACTCGTGCTTTCTATAGGTGACAGCCTAGCGACGATTGCCGGCCACTACGTGGGCAAACACGCACTGTTCAAAAAGAAGACATTTGAAGGTACCCTCACATTTTTTGTTTGCGCTTTTGCGATACTGATTTTTTTTGTTGCACCAACAAAAGCAGTACTAGTGGCACTAATCGCATCCGCTACGGAACTGATTACGCCGCCCAATCTGGATGATAACATCACCATCCCGTTTATAACTGGGTTGCTTCTCAGTCTGTAAAGCGCTTCCGCGAAGCACGCAGGCTGGACAACTGAGCAGGCAGACAGCAACCAGTTTCGCCTTCAAAGCTGTGGCAGACGAAAAGCTTAAAGTGGAGTGTTAAGCCACACAGAAAGGTTCGTTTATTAAAAGTCTTGCCCGTTTTCAGCGGTGCGCATCGCAAACTGTTCCGGGAATATTTTCTTAAGCGCCCCTAGTACACGAAACATTTTTGGATCTAGCGTGTCCTCTGGATTATCTAGAAAAAGGCCTAGTGTGACTGTATATGCGATATCGTTTATCAAGTTCTCCGGGATATTCAAAGCACCCTGCTTCGAAAGGTCCGAGAGGATACAAGAGATGTCAAAAGCACAGTCCATTATATAGTCAGCACCGACCCTGTTGACACGTTTGGCGACGTTATCCATTTCCGCACCTAGAATAGCCTTTGGATCGTCTATCGCAGGGATGCCAAGACTCCTGTAAACGAGGTCACTCTGGTCCTGGACCAAAAGATACAGATGCTCGCAATACGTACCGGTGTCTGGGTGATTGGTGCAATCCTCGTCGCAGAGAACCTGACAGTGAGGGAGCATGCCTCGCGCCCGATATGCATCCATTCGATACTTGTCACACATGAACATTGCAATCGTGATTTATGTAATTCCTAATATAAATTTCAGCCTGGATAGTTGGCCAGCTACCCCGTGATAGATTCACTTCAGTTGTGGGCACCACATGCTTCACCGGACTCGGGATGATCTTCTCCTGTTTTGTACAGATGAGGACACGGCTAACGCGCTGCCAGTGCGATAACCTTCCCGACGCTGTTCCTAGCCGGCAACGTTTATTCCTCGTAAAACAATGCCAGACTACCTGCAGACCGTGGCCAAACTGCTTCCGCTACGTACTTGAACTACGGTCTAAGAGACGCGATGGCCTAGCAGAGACCCTAAGCGCCTTGTACAACATGTCAATAGTACTGGTCGCAGGCGTAATATTCTTCATAATCGGCCCGCTTATCACCGATTGGCGAGAGTCGAGTGTTGTTGAGAGAGCCTGCACGCTTGTAGCGAGGCACAGACCCCTAAAAAGCTTAAAAAAGAAAGACGCAGAGCGTCTTACGCCCTGCATAGTACAGCGTCCGTTTTCCTCCAGGCCGCACCCCCTTGATAGGCCTTCACGGCGTACTGCTTGCTATCTAGTCGTTTTTTCATCGATCTAGTAAATAAAGCCGAAGAGGCTTCTTGACTTATGCCGCCTCCGGTTTAACGACCAGATTGCTCACCGCGTACGAATCCTGGACCGGGTAGTTCTTCATCGTGACGCTGTAGAACCTCAGGAACTTCTTGTCGATGTCGTGCATCACCACTGGATCCGTCGTGCCGTTAGTGGCGTCGACCCAGATCGTCCGCTTGTTGCCCTTGCTCACAACTTCTCCGTCGATCACGACGATGTCGCCGCCTTTGATCGTGTACGCTGTGTCTTTGAACGCCTTTTCAATGCCTGCAGGGTCAGTTGTGGGATCCATGGCCTTTGGGTCGTAATTGTATATCGCGACGTCAGCGTCAGCGCCGACCCCTAGATGGCCTTTCATATCGCCAAGTCCTAGCGCTCGCGCAGGACCTGCGCGCGTCATCTTGGCAATATCGTAGAAGTCAAATACGCGAGAGATCCCGCCGATGGCTGTCCGATCAGGTACCCACTTATGCAACGTCTCAAGTCGATCCAGCCGAGCTTGATTTGACATAAGCCAGCTGATGATCCGTGGATACCGCCTGAAAGGTCCGGCATTGGGATGATCGGTCGTAATGAACGCCTGCATTGGGTCGTCGATCAGCAGCGCCAGCTCGAGCCCAATCGCCCACTGGATGCCACATACGTGAATCTTCGGGCTGTAGACGTAGGGCACAACGCCCGCTGCGGTTTCGAGTTCGATGTCGTCGTTACACCATTTGAGGTGGTTCGTGTTATGGAGGTAGAACTCCATCGGACCGTCAGCCGTCATCGTGGTCGTCTCGTCAAGCGTGACGAACCCCACGTCGACCGTCATATTCTTGTTCTTGTTTATGCGGTCAGCGACCTTTTCGGCCTCGGTTTCAAAGTCTTTCCACGTGGTGCCTCCATACGCATGGAACTGCATGTGGGCGAAGTTGATCACTTGGTCCCGGGTTTTTGCGTTCCTTGGGAGGACCCCCTCAAGGAGTTTGATCGTATCAAGAGTGGTCGTGTAGTTGCCGGGATGTCCTAAGTTATTACAGTGGAGGTGAATCGACGTCGGTAGGTTCAAGGCCTCATTCGCTTTGGCAAGCCCGGTGATGATCTCAGATGGCATCACATCGAAATACGGGACGGGATCCGCGACGTTGACACAGTTCATGCCCCATCCCCACGCCTCTGAGCCACCGGGATTCACCAGCTTAATACAGTATCCCTTCGTCGCTTGGAGCATCCAGGCAACGAAGGCGTTGAGTTTGTCCTGCTCACCTCGTTTGATGTACTCCATCACGAGCCAGTTGTTGCCGAGTAGCGTGTAAGCCGACTGATCGATCAGCGGCGTGTCTGACATTTCTTCGTGCGTGTGCCGAGCCATAAGCGGTGGCATTGCCGCTTCGTTCACTTGGGTGTAGCCCATGCGGGAATACACGTAGCCGGTCTCAAACACCGACGGTACCGAGAACCCGCCACCAGATCGCGTCATTTTGGTTAGCTTCTTCGTGTGAAACAGCTTGTCCTCGGGCCTCATTATACGGCCAACGTTTATTTTGGGACCGGCGACGTGGGCGTGTATGTCTATTCCACCTGCCATCACCACTTTGCCGCTGGCATCGATGACTTTGGCTTCAGGAGAAACTTTGTCCACTATCTTGTCGTCGCGAATGGCAATGTCCATGACATCGCCGTTCACGCCATTTTTAGGATCGTAGACGTATCCGTTTTTGACTAATATTTCACTCAAGTTCTCTCACTCTCCTTCCAGCCGTTAGGGCGGGGTCAGAACTCGTCATCCGCCACGACACCTACCTGCCCAGCTGCACCAGCTGCACCTACCTGCTTCAAAGGATTTGGTCCAAGTTTCTTGATGGTGTTGACCATGTCCTGAACCACTTCAGCCCAAATGGCGCCTTCTGAAGCGGATATAAATGTCATGCGCAGGCGCTCACGGTCGTAACCGTACTCTTCGATAAGCTTTCTCAGCAGCGCAACACGTCGTCGCGACTTGAAGTTGCCTGCAAGGTAGTGACAGTCGCCGACGTGGCAACCAGACACAAGTACGCCATCTGCTCCGACGCTCAGGGCCTTCAGCACGAATGCGGGATCGAGTCTGCCCGTACACATAATACGTATGACTCGCACGTTCGGCGGGTACTGCGTTCTCGAGGTACCGGCGAGGTCAGCCCCCGCGTAGGTACACCAGTTACAGAGTATGCCTAAGATGTTTGGTTCAAATTCCTCTGCCATGACTCTCACCACCCCTGAGCAAACGCTTCAATTTCGCTCATAATCTGCTCATTCGTGAAGTGTTGCATCTTTATGGCGCCGCTCGGACACGCTGAGCCGCACGTTCCGCAGCCCTTGCACTTCGCCTCATTGACGCTCGCAACAAGCTTGCTGTCAACTTCGTTCAGCTCCGTCGCGCCGTACGGGCACACGCCGATACACGTAGCGCAGCCTCCGCAGTGTTCCTGGTCTACAATGGCGTAGATCGGTTCAAGGGTGACTGATCCCTTGTGTATCGGGATTGATGCTGCTGCTGCTGCTGCTGCTGCGTGAGCAACGACGTCAGGAATATCTCGAGGTCCTTGGCACATCCCGGCTAAGAACACCCCATCAGTTGTCGTCGACATGGGGTTAAGCTTCGGGTGCGCCTCAAGCAGCCAGCCGTCGGGACTGTTTGAAAGCGTCAGAAGCGTCTTTACCTTCTGTGTACTCTCAGCGGGCACTACGGCGTTTGCCAACACTACCAGGTCAACCTCCATCTCGACAGGTGTTCCAAGGAGCGTGTCCTCAGCAGTGACCGTAAGGTTCTTCGTGATCGGATCTTCGGTGATCCTCGCAACGCGACCTCGGATAAACTTGCCGCCTTCATTCTGAATACGGTAGTAGAACTCCTCGTACGCCTTGCCAAAGGATCGTATGTCCATGTAGAACAGGTAAGGCACGCAGCCAGGGATCTTCTCTATCAACTGGTGAGCGTGCTTCAAGCTGTACATGCAGCATACACGCGAGCAGTACGGCTTCGCACCGTCCTCTTCATCCTGATCACGTGAGCCTGCGCAGAGCACGAAGCCAACGCTCTTAGGCTTCTGTCCGTCAGACGGTCTGATGATGTTACCACCTGTCGGACCAGATGCGCTGATCAACCGTTCCATCTCAATCCCAGTCACAACGTTGTCGAAGACCTTGTAACCCCATTCTTCCTTGCGCTCAACGTCGTACATATCGAACCCGGTGGCGACGATAATTGAGCCCACCTTGACCGTCGTGAGCTCATCGGGCTTGTCGAAGTCGATTGCCTCGAGATCACCGCATGCTTCCTCGCCTTTGCAGAGGTCACATTTGATACAGCTGTCCATATCAATGGTGAACTTGAGCGGCACTGCCTGTGGGAACGGCACATAGGCCGCCTTTCGAGGCATTAAGCCCAGGTCAAACTCGTTTGGCCGTGAAACAGGACATACCTCTTGGCATTTGCCACAGCCGTTACACTTGTCTTCATACACATATCGCGACTTCTGGCGAATGGTAACGTCGAAGTTTCCGATGTAACCGCTTACGTCTTCGACCTCCGAATAGGTCATCAGCTCAATATTTGGATTGCGCTCAACGTCGACCATTTTGGGTGTAAGGATACACTGCGAGCAGTCGAGTGTCGGGAACGTCTTGTCAAGACGGGACATATTGCCGCCGATGGACGGCTCCTTCTCCACTAAATACGTCTTTATTCCCGCATCGGCAAGCTCCAGTGAGGCTTGGATGCCGGCGATTCCTGCACCGATAACGAGTGCAGCCTTTTCAACCGGAACAGTCTTTGGAGTGAGGGGCTCTAGCATTGATGCCCGCGCGACCTCCATTCTGACCACATCTTTAGCCTTCTCCATTGCCTTTTCCGGCTCTTCCATGTGTACCCACGTGTCCTGCTCCCGGATGTTCGCCATCGAAAACAGGAATGAGTTCACCCCGCCCTCTTCGGTCGCTTTCCTAAACGTAGGTTCGTGCAGCCTTGGTGAACAAGCCGCCACGACAGTCCCGTTGAGGTTGTGCTCCTTTATGCTGTCCCTTATCATGGCTTGGCCGGGCGTTGAACACATGTACGTATAATCCTGGGCGTGTGCGACGTTCGGCAGGGTCTTCGCGTACTCGGCCAGTTCCTTTACGTCTATGACGCCCGCGATGTTAGTACCACAGTGACATATGAATACGCCGATTCTCTTCTCTTCGTCCATTTTTTGTGCCTCCTTCCTCACAGTATCTTTGCGAGCAGTGGCTCAACACTTATCTCGTGGGCATCAAGGCCCAGCTCTTCAGGGTTCATGCCCTGTGCCATGCCGAGAAGCTGGTTGTAGTGGAGAACCGGGAGGTTGTACACGTCTCCAAACTTCTCCTTGATTTCAACCTGTCCACGATCCAACTGGAGGTGACAGAACGGGCAGACATCCACTATGACGTCTGCGCCTGCTTGAGTCATGTTGTAGAGCTTTTCGTTTGCGATATCAAGTGCGAGGTCCATCTTGTAGGATCGAACTCCTCCTCCAGCCCCACAGCACATCATCTTTTCCTTGTAATCGATTGACGTGGCCCCTAGCGCCTCAACCAACTCGTCGAAGAAGCGCGGTCGCTCGCTCGAGCCAAACGTTCTGTCGAACTTTGGCTTAAGCAAGTGACATCCATAGTGAATGGCCACGTTCAGTCCGGTGAGTGGCACTTCAACTGACTCTTTCACCTTCTCCGGTCCGACATCGTTGTACAAGATGTCGATAAGGTGTCGTACCTCTACTGACCCTTGAAACTCGTAGTCAATGTTTGCAAGAATCGCGTTGACCTTTTCTCTCATCGCCGGATCAGCTTTGAGCCGATGATTCGCCTCAAAAAGCGACTTGTAACAGCCGTTACATATGAGGGCAATATCTTTGCCTTCCTTTTCGGATAAGCAAATGTTTCGTGCTCCGAGCGCAAGCCACGCATTCACGTCCATTGACCCAAATGCACCGGGCGCGGGGCAGCACGACGCTCCCTTGAAATCGCGTAGTTCAATATCGAACTTCCTTGAAGTCTTCACTGCTGATGCTTCAATGCCGGGATATCGGTTAGGAGCGATGCAGCCTAAGAAGAAATTGTACTCCTTCATTGACTTTCCGCCTCCATCTCCTCTCTGATTTTAAGCAGTCCTGTAACCTCGAGTATCTTATTAATGTCTTTAATGTACTCCGGGTACGTGTGTGTCGTCGGGGGGTTCTCGGGCAGTCCCACCTTGACGCGATTTTTCATATTGGCCTCATTGTTCGGCACTCCGTGACCGGTCTTGCTGATCGCGCCCATGATCTTTATCATGCTCATCGGCACTTTCTTCTCCCGTGTCGCGATATTGCGGAGTGCGATGATGGCATCCGTCGCCATTATTCTCCGCGGACAGCGGTCGGAGCACGTGTAACACGTCGTGCACAGCCACAGGTCTGGATCGTCGAGGACGTCCCTCATGCCGAGATTGGCTTTTCTCATCACAGTTCTTACCCGAAGCCCGCTTCTCTGGCCCATCGGACAGCTTGCAGTGCACGTTCCGCACTGATAGCACATTTGTGCGTTCTTGCCGCCGAGGGCTTCGACCTCTTTAATGAGATCGGGGTCAAATTGAGTTTTTCCAAGCTGATAGTGCTTTGGATCTCTCATACCTTCGCTAGCCATCGTTTACGCCCCCATCTTTTCGATCGTCGGAGTCTTGAGCTCCATCATCTTGCCAGCCGTCTTCTTGTAAAGCTCCGTCTCCGTGCCTTCGATGTGTATCACGTCACGCTTGACCTCGATCGTGTTGGCAACCGGACAAACGTTCACGCAGGCACCGCAAAGCGTGCAGAAATCATCGTTCACTTCAAGCTTTGTTGCTATCTCTCCGGGCTCTTTTTGAGGCGGCAAATAGAGTGCGTTGCACGGACAGATCTCCACACACGCTGTACATCCTGCCGGGCAGTTTTCCGTCTTTATATTGATCGAGCCTTCAAAGATCTTCTTGATGTCAATCGTGTTCTCGATGGGGCACGTCTTTGCACACCACGTACAGTACATGCACTCATCTTTGTTGATTGTGACCTCACCTAGGAGCTTCGCCTCAGTGATCGTCCGATCGACCTTGATTGAATCTGTCGGGCAGATCTCCTCGCAAATCTTGCACCCGTCGCACTTTGAAGATTCAAACTTCACTTCTCCACTCGCTTCGATGTTGAGGGGAGTCGCCTCTTTGTGCTCCACCGTCAGCGCATCACAGATCTCACCGCAAAGGCCGCAGTAGGTACACTTGTTCTCACTTCCCGGGTCCTCGTTGAGTTGCATTTCGGCGGTGTACGTGATGGCTTGCTGCCGCTCAGTGACCTCTGGCACGTTTCGCTCTATCGCGTTCTCGCGTGGACACATCTCCTCACATACCTTGCATCTCACGCACGTGTCTGGGTTTATTTCGGCTACCTTCACGTAGTGTGGGAAGCCCTGCTGGTCAATGAGATCGGTCTTCGGCTCGCCATTTTCGGTGAGCTTTAGCGCAGTAAATGGACACAACTCCACGCATACGCCACAGTAGGAACACTTTTTCTCGTCGAAGACCATCTCCGGGACTTCCATCTCTTTAAATCCCACGGCTCCGACTGGACCTTTCTCAATCGCCTCTTCTGGGCATACCTCTTTGCAAATGCCGCAGCCAGTACATCGCTCCATATCAAGGGCGAGGTTGAGGGCCTGTACCAGCGTCTTTTGTTCTATGATCGATTTTCGTCCTTCGGTTCTCTTAGAGTATATCGGAAACAAAGCCAAAGCTCATTCCCTCCTTTTATCCCTGTGTTAGGATGATGCAATCTCGTGGACAAGCCTGAAGGCAAACGCCACACGCTTCGCAGACATCCTCGTCTAGGGTTATCGATTTGCCGCCCTGCACTTTGTACGTCTTCTTCGCCGTCGCAGGATCATCAACGACGAGTTCAAGCGCGTTAACAGGACACGCCACGACGCAGTTGTTGCAGCCAGTGCAAGTTTTTTCTATATGTAACGCAAATGTCACTTATTTCACCAGCTTCATGTCTACTAAAAAATCAGCTATTCGCACGTAGGTTCGAGATATTTAATATAAAAGGCTTATTATTTAGTTCAAATATCGAAGCCATCTGGTTGTTCTTCAAACCTACCCATCACTTAGTTTGGCGCGCCGAAAACAGCGCCAGCCGTTCTTCGTGCACCAGCATTCATATATTATTTAGTATGATTATATATTATTTACTTTAATAAAACAAATCAAACTCATTTTTGGGCGAATGCCAAAACAAAAGCGTTCAACCCAATTCTCTGTGCATAATATCTTCAGAATATTTCTTCAGAATATTCTTTAAAATATATACAATTATATATATCTCTCTCGTAGATGATAAAGCTGCTGCAAAGGCCGCCGCGTCAATAGACATTGCGCCAAGGGGCTTCTGAGCGGTCTAAGCCGGCACCGCGTGCGCACGGACGAAAACGAAGCGCAACGAATAGTCGGACTCGAAGAGTTGCTAGAGAAGATATCGCGTCACGTCCCTGAAATCAGGCAAAACAAGTTTATATATTAGTAATTTCATATAAATTACTAGTTAAAAGTGACAGCAGTTTCTGCGCCTCTGCAAGGAATATTTTTGAATTGAACTTCGTTAGTAACTTCACTCAAAATATTTTATATAGATGGAGCCGAAATACAAATGGGTCAAGAGTGTGAGGCAATTTTGCATATCTCTGAGAGGTCATGGCGTATTTTGATCTCATCGTTGACTCTCACTGCTTTTCCGGAATTCAGACACGAGGTGACTCATAAATGGGAGATAAGGTAAAGGTCCAAGAGGACTGGCTAGCCGTTTGTTCTGGTTGCGAGATAGCCGTTCTAGATCTGCACGAAGCGCTTCTAGACGTATTGCAAGCAATAGAGTTCGTTCGCATTCCAGTTTTGATGGACATTAAGGACTTTGATCAACACACTACAGTCGGCATACTGACTGGTGGCATTCGCAATGAAGACAACTTGCACGTCGCACAGAAAGTCCGAGAGACCTCAGACATCATAGTTGCGCTCGGCAGTTGCGCGGCGTTCGGTGGCGTACCAGGTTTGAACAACATCAACGCGATGTCAGACATCAAACAAGCAGTTAAAACGTCGACGTCAACAGCTCCTGATCAAGAGATCCCGAATTCAAAAGAATTGCCAAAACTCTTTGACACGCTCAGACCGGTCTCAGACGTTATCAAAGTTGACTATTTCATCCCCGGATGTCCGCCAGATGCTTTCCTCATCGCGGAGGTTCTTACCGCACTTCTAAAGGGCGAAGAACCTCAATTAAGCAATAAAAACGTTTGTGAGGACTGTCCCCGAGAGAGGAAGGAGAAGAGGATAGCCGATATCAAGCGGCCAATTGAAGCAAACGGGGAACCTGTCGAATGTCTGCTTAACCAAGGATTCATGTGTATGGGGCCCGCAACGCGTAGCGGGTGCGGCGCGCAATGCCCGCAGGTCAATGCGACGTGCACAGGCTGCTACGGCCCAACAGACGCTTCGTATGAACAAGGTGCGGCGATGCTCAATGTGGTCGGCTCAGCATACGGTTTAGATGAGGACTCCTCAGTCGACTTAGACGAGATGGTAAAGGACGTCTATGATCCAATAGGCACCTTCTATCGCTACACACTGCCTGTATCAATGATTAAGGCAAAGGTCACCGAAAACAAGAGGTAATACACATGGGGAAGACGATCACAGTTGAACCTGTATCGAGAGTTGAGGGTCACGCAAAAGTTACTGTCAACCTCAACGATGCAGGACAGGTCGACGATGCGCACGTACACGTTGTCGAGATGCGTGGCTTTGAAAAACTCCTACAAGGGAGACCTATAGAAGACGCCCAGAGAATCGTGACGGCCATTTGTGGCATCTGTCCAGTCAGCCACCACCTCGCCTCAGCGAAAGCAGCTGACAACACCTTTGGCGTTGAGATTCCACGTCCCGCTGCGCTACTCCGGGAGCTTATGCACATGGGACAGATGATACACAGCCACACGCTCCATTTCTTCTACCTTGCGGCGCCGGACCTCATATTCACGCCCGATGGCGATCCAAAGAAGCGGAACGTCTTTGGAGTGATTGAAGCAAATCCTGAGCTTGCAACACAAGCAGTCCTCAACAGAAAACGAGGCCAGGAGATGATACGGGCTATTGGTGGAAGAGCCGCTCCTATCACCGCAAAGCCTGGCGGGCTCACCAAGGGGATTACCGAGGACCAACGTCAGAAGATGCTCAAGGACGCCCAGGACTCGATTGAATTCACAAAACTTGGCTTAGAAGTGGCTGCTCCGCTATTCGACCAGTACCTGGATGTCATAAAAATTCTCGGAGTCGTCAATACCCCGATGATGGGCTTAGTCAAGGACGGAAACCTCGAGATGTACGACGGAACGCTTCGCATGATGGATACAGACGGCTCTATCATTAAGGAGTTTGACCCCACCAAGTACGCGGACTACATTCAGGAGAATTACCAAGAATGGTCGTACCTGAAATTCCCGTATTGGAAGGAGAAGGGCTGGCCTGATGGCATCTATCGCGTTGCGCCCTTGGCCCGTATAAACGTGTGTGACAAGATTTCAACACCGCTAGCCAACGACATGCTCACGGACTTCAGAGCCGCTTTTGGGAGGATGCCACAGCAGACGTTACTCTATCACTACGCAAGGCTTATTGAGCTGATGTACGCCAGCGAACATGCTGTTGAACTCCTAAACGATCCAGACATAACCAGCACAGACGTTTGGGCAAAGCCCGAAGTACGAGCGGCGACTGGCGTTGGTGTTCTCGAAGCGCCGAGAGGGACGCTCATCCACGAGTACACCACAAACGATGAGGGCTTCATAACGAAGGCCAACATGATCGTTTCGACCGGTCACAACCAAGGAGCGATGGATTTAGGGGTTCGCGAGGCTGCGAAACTCCTGATAAAGGACGGCGAACCACAGGAAGGATTACTCAATCGGCTTGAAATGGTCATCCGTGCGTATGACCCGTGCTTCTCGTGTGCAACCCACACGATTGACGGACGTTGGCCAGTCAAACTTGAACTTGTGGGACCCAGCGGAAGAACCAGAACGTACACCAACTACTAGATAGAGTCGATAAGGCATTTTTGCCTTATCTCCCCCCTCTTTTTTTGCCTATTTGCCTATTATTACCGACTTACTTTTTTACGCCTTAGCACCGCTGAGGCCTATCTGCACGTGACGGGACCGATACCCATAATGGTGTCCCGAGCAAAATCCCATACAACCACACTTTCGGCATTGTTCGTGATCTCCAGCTTTTTCGTTCCGGTGATCTCGCCGATTTTCGCTGCTTGCATGCCGGCCTCTTCAAAGATGCGTATCATCTCTTGCACGTGCTCAGGTTGGGCTGTCAACAAAAATCCCATCCCGGGATACATGCGCAACCACAGGTGCATATCCATACCCTCAGGGATGGGTATCTGTTCCAGTTCTATGACAGCGCCAACTTCCGACACTTCGAGCATCATTCCGAGTGTGCCGAGCAACCCTGGATTGCTAATGTCTTTCGCAGCCCCGGCCAAGTGCTGTTCCCCGACGCGCTTCATCGTCTCGAGCTGCTTGCGCAACACCTCCGGGTGCTTCATTGTGGTTGTGTCCCAACAGAGACTGCACGAGGGGTGTACCCTGCCGTCCAAATCTATTGCAGCAAGAACATCTTCCCCATCACGCGCCTTGCAGCTATAAATGATCGAATCGGTCTGTGCGGTGCCTATGATAGCGACATCAAGTGCATTATAAACCGTGTCGGGATGGACGTGCCCACCAACGACCGGCACACCAAATTTTTTTATCGCCTCGCTCATACCTGCCAGAACCCGGTTGCAGACGTCGGGCGAGTTCGCAGAGAACACGTCGACCATCGCAAGCGGGGTCCCCCCCATAGCCAAAATGTCGTGAATATTCACGAGAACGGCGCAGTACCCTGCCCATTCAGGGTCCGCATCCATAAGCTTTGACCAGATGCCATCAGCGGCTATAAGCAGGGACTCGTCGCCTCGCTCGATTACCGCAGCATCCTCCCCAAAGTTTCCTGTGCTGAGGTCCTCGTCAAACCACTTCACAAGCGAACCGATTGAGCGCTTCCTTGCGATGCCTTCAAAGTCACGAAGCGACTGAGCCAATTCGTCCAGTTTCATGTCGTTCACAAAACATTAATAGGCACAAGGGGTTCTTATATCCGTATACTGCCCTTATCCCTTGATTTCTACGCTTGATTCTATGGATCTAGTTGAAAAATACCGTCCGCGGACTCTCTCAGAAGTGAGGGGCAATCACAAAGCAGTGGAAGAGCTCCGCAAATGGGCGCTGAACTGGCCCGCAGAGAAAACGGCAGCATTGTTATACGGCAAGCCCGGCACCGGCAAAACGTCGTCTGCGGTCGCGTTGGCAAACGACATGGGGTGGCAGTTGCTAGAGCTTAATGCCAGTGACAAGCGTACTCAAGGAACTATTAACGCGACGGTAGGAGCAGCGTCACGAAACGCGTCACTCCAAAATGCTCAGAAGCTAATACTGCTTGACGAAATTGACAACCTGCACGGCAATTCTGATCGCGGCGGGGCAAAAGCAGTGACAGAGCTCGCAAAAAAAACGCGCGAGCCTGTGATTCTGACGGCCAACGACCTGCACGGTGTCTCATCGACACTACGTGGACGATGCAAACTCATCGCTTTTGTCGCCATCAGGGAGGAAAGTGCGCAAAAAGCGCTGGTAGATATCTGGCACAACGAGAGGAGAGAAGCTTCGCACGCCCGCGAGGCCGTTGCTGACTTCATCGCCCGGCTCGAGCAGCCTGAACGGGCTTCACGAGATACGGCAGCACTGGAGGCGATCAGCGCTGATCTTGAGATTCTCACGGATTCGGTGCGCGAGCTAGAGACGCTACGCGAGACGCTGTCGGACATTGGCCGGTCGCTGAGTGCTGTCGACATGGTCTCCATTCAAAAGATCGTGAAGAACGCTAAAGGAGATCTGAGATCGGCGATAACCGACTTTCAGGCATACGTCGGAGGAGCTCAGGTGGAAACCGCAGCTCGCGATCGCGCCCAATCAGCATTCGACCTGATGAGAAGCATTTTTAACGACACCGACATGATCAAGCCCCTCACTATTTCGTACGGGGTCGATCAGACGCCTGAAGACCTTATACACTGGGTAGACGAAAACCTCCCACGTTCTTTGAAAGATGAGGGCCTCGCTCGTGCATTTCAGGTACTGCGTAGAGCTGATATCTACCTCGGAAGAACGCGAAAGAGACAAAACTACGGCCTTTGGAGATACGCCGCCGAACTGATGACCGCCGGAGTGAACGTAGTGAGTCGCCAAAACCGTGGAGAACGCTATGCCACGGCCAAGTATTCCCCACCGACGCACTGGATGCGCCTCGGGCAGACCCGGTCTAAACGCGCTTTGCGGGACGCGGTGGCAACTAAAATCGGCACCGCAAACCACATCTCAGTCACCAAAGCGCGGCAAGATACTATTCCACTGTACAAAGAGCTTGCAGAGAGGAACCCAGCAGGCATAACGGCAGCACTGCATCTCACTGCCGACGAACTTGCGTTTCTAATGGATGCCAAAAAGGATAGCCCAGCGGTAAAAACCGCGTTACAAGTAGCGCAAGGATTAAACAGCGGGGAGACGCCCGTACATCAACCGATTTCAGAGCGCAAGATGCCGGTTAGTTTAGACGCGTCGCACTCTCCATCTGAAAATCAGGGTGATTCGCCTTCAGAATTGCCCGTTAAGCGCGGCGGTAACCAACGTGCAGGCAATCACGAGGAAATACTCAAGACGGACTCACATCGCGAGCAAAAATACCTCGATGAGTACTGAGCCCGCGTTTTAAAGCGTCCCCGCCATTCGTTCGTTAAATCGCTTCAGAATTTGCATCATCACACCGTTGTGCGCAAGTGCTTCTTTTATGCGCTGCTGTGCACGCTTCTTCGCGTACGTATCCTCGACGAAGTCAATGCCGTCATATTCGACCCGCGTGAGTATGAGTCCCGAAGCGGGCGCTGACCTGATCCCTTCGACGTGACTTCGCTCCAACATGTTCCTAAACCACGCAACGCTTCGGTGTCCGTTTCCTACAAGAGCCAGCCCGGTAACGAGTTTTCTCATCATGTTCCACACAAAACTATTGGCGGCGATGTCCACAACGATAAAGTTGCCCGATACTCGCACGCTCGAAGAAAAGACCGTCCGTACGGTCGGCCGCCGTTTCTCGAGGCTGAAATTGTGAAAATCGTGTACGCCGTATAAAAGGTCCGCTGCCTCACGCATAGCGTGTACATCGAACTGCCCATCGCACAAAATGTATTGGTATTCGCGCAGGAGAGCATCCCGTCGGGCATCGAACGTGAGGGGCACATCCGCGCGCGCCCACGTCCAAATCTCTGCAGGCAGATGAGTATTAATGTGACGAGGGAGGGCTAACTCACTAACATCAGTTTCGAACGCTACCACCGCATCGAGAGCGTGAACTCCTTTGTCTGTTCTGCCAGAGGCCGTAAAATGAGCAGCACGAGGCTCGTCAAAGAGTCGCGCGCGGCGCAAAGCTTCGACAACCGCCGCTTGTACGGTTGCGCGGCCCGGTTGTGTCTGAAAACCTGCGTAAGCAGTTCCCACATATGCAAGCCGCAAGGCAACTTTCGATTTTTCTATAGGTAGCTTTAATTCCATGGGGCGATCGCGCAATTTAAGACTTTCAGCCGCTTACAGGAACGCTTCTCAACGATCCCTCGCTTGCTGCTTTCGCACCAATGTTGGTTAAGGATAAACAGCCACCAATGGTCGTGCCTGTGTGCCGCGCTGAACGCAATAACTTATTTACCAGATACTCGTGATTAGCATAAAAGATGCACGACCGTCAAGCTAGAACCCGCGTCTTCCCGTAGAACGATCATGAAAGCGATTCTCGCGTTTGAAAATGGCGTTGCAGTGGTGGGAAAACGGTTTGGAGCGAAGCGCGCTGCGACGGGCGAGCTTGTTTTCGCCACCCCCTACACGGGCTACGTAGAGGCGCTGACCGATCCCTCGTACAACGGCCAAATCTTGCTGTTCACATATCCATTGGTCGGAAATTACGGCGTAAACTATGACGACTGCCAGTCGGCAGGCATAAAAGCCGAAGCATTCGTCATCAGAGAGCTGTGTGAACACCCTACTAACGACCAGACCCTCGATGCGTTCCTCAAGGCTTACGAAATTCCCGGCATATGGGACATTGACACCCGGATGATCACTATCATGATACGCGACGAAGGTGCAATGCAGGCAAGCCTCTTGCCAAGCGCTAAAGGGTCGCGCGCCGACATTCGAAAGGCTCTTGACCTTGCACGCCGCGCTCCAGACATCGCCACCGACCTAGTATCAGAGGTTACCTGCGCAAACGCCTACCGCATTCCCGGTAAGGGGGCGCGTTTCGTTCTCATGGACTTTGGCGTCAAGCAAAACACAATTAAGAATCTGCAACGTCGCGACGTCGACCTCATCGTCGTGCCTGCAGACACGCCAGGAAAAAGAATAGTAGACTATGAGCCTGACGCAATACTGCTTTCCAACGGCCCGGGAGATCCCGCTCAAGCCAAGAACGGGATTCGCGTGGTCCGCGAGCTCGCGGGACAACTGCCCATCTTTGGGATATGTCTCGGACATCAGCTGATCGCCCTCGCACTTGATGGAGAGACGTATAAACTCAAATTTGGACATCGAGGTGCGAACCAACCCGTTTTGGACCTTCGCACGCAGCGCGTATACATCACGGCGCAAAATCACGGTTACGCAGTTCGCTACGATCAAAGGGATAAAATGACCGTTACACAGGTCAACGCCAACGATAACACCGTCGAAGGCATTGAAAATGAATACCTGCATATCATGAGCGTACAATATCACCCCGAAGCATCCCCTGGTCCACACGACCTTGAGAAATCGTTTTTCGACCAGATTACCGATGTCGCAGGTCGCAGCATGTGACGGCCTAAACGCCCTAGTGTGCGCCCAAGAAGAATGCCAAAAAGAGCAGACATAGGAAAAGTGCTACTCATCGGCTCCGGTCCAATAGTGATCGGGCAAGCGGCCGAGTTCGACTTCAGCGGGAGCCAAGCCTGCACCTCTTTGCGAGAAGAGGGGGTGTCGGTCACTTTGGTGAACTCAAATCCCGCAACGATAATGACCGACCCGAACATGGCGGACGCGGTATACATTGAACCGCTGAAGCCTGACATTGTAGCTGCAATCGTTCGAAAGGAACAACCTGACGGAATAATTGCGGGTCTTGGAGGGCAAACGGGCCTCAATATCACGGCCGAACTGGCAGAGATGGGCGTCTTGGCAGAATGTAACGTCAAACCCCTAGGCACGCCACTCGAAACCATTTATGTGGCCGAGGACAGGGAACGGTTCCGGACAACGATGGAAGGCATCGGAGAAAGAGTCCCCAAAAGCCACGCGGTCTATGACTCGAATGACTACCAATGGCTGGCAGCGGAACTCGGCTTGCCTGCAATCGTCCGATCCGCATACACCCTCGGGGGAGGTGGCAGCGGCATAGCCAGAAATGAGGCGCAATTGAAGGCCATCATCGAGAACGGGATCAAAAAATCGCGCATCGGCCAAGTCTTAGTAGAAGAAAGCGTCCTCGGATGGAAGGAATTTGAATACGAAGTGATGCGCGATTCCGGGGATACCTGCATCACCATCTGCAACATGGAAAACGTCGACCCCATGGGCGTGCACACGGGCGAGTCGATCGTCGTGACGCCGTCGCAAACCCTTTCCGATGTTGAACACCAGATGCTACGAAGCGCCTCGATTCGAATCATTCGTGCCCTGCGGATCGAGGGCGGCTGCAACATACAGTTCGCCCTGAAAAACGGGGAGTACCGCGTTATCGAAGTAAATCCGCGTGTATCACGTTCATCGGCGCTTGCATCAAAAGCGACGGGATATCCTATCGCGCGCATCTCAGCAAAGATCGCAATCGGGATGCGACTCAGCGAGATCCCCAACCGAGTTACCAACGAAACGCCAGCCTCATTTGAGCCGACCATAGATTATACGGTCGTCAAAATACCGCGATGGCCGTTTGACAAGTTCACCAGGGCAGATAATACCCTAGGAACGGCCATGAAGAGCACGGGCGAAGTCATGGCCATTGGTCGAACGCTCGAGGAGTCGCTCCAGAAAGCGATCCGATCGCTCGATTTGGATATCGCAGTTTCCATCGCTGAAGATCCCATTGATTTGATATCAGCCCCCACTGACAAGCGACTGTTTCAGATCTACAGCGCCCTCAAGAAAGGGCACGCTGTAGCGGAAATAGCACAACGCGCGGGCATTGATCCATTTTTCATACGGAAAATCAAGAATATAGTTGATTTTGAGGCTTACCTCGAAGGCAAGTACCTGAACCGGCACACTAAGCAGATGAGCGCTGAAGATCTGCGACGAGCAAAGCGTCTCGGATTCACCGACCAGCAGATTGCTGATCTGGCCGGCCTTGAACGAACGAAGGTCACAGACCTCAGACATCGCAAAACGCACAATGTAACGGCGACGTACAAGATGGTCGATACGTGCGCTGCCGAGTTTCGAGCGCAGACGCCATACTACTACTCCACTTACGAACAACAGAACGAGGTTGTTCCTACAGACCGAACGAAAGTGCTCATCGTAGGGGCAGGCCCTATCAGAATAGGACAAGGAATTGAATTCGATTACTGTACGGTCCACGCGGTGCTCTCGCTACGAGAGGAAAACATAGAAGCGCATATCATAAACAACAATCCCGAGACAGTTTCGACCGACTATGACACGTCAGATAAGCTCTTCTTTGAACCTCTAACGCTAGAAGACGTGATGAATATCATTGAAAAAGAAGAACCTTACGGCGTTCTCGTTCAGTTCGGGGGCCAAACTTCCGTAAACCTCGCTATCCCTCTTGAGAGAGAGATCAAACGAAGAGGGTTTTCAACAAGGGTCCTCGGCACATCCCCCGACTCCATTGACATTGCAGAAGATCGAGATCGGTTTTCGAGACTGTTGAAGCAGCTTGCTATTCCGCAACCGGAAAGCGGTTCTGCGACCTCGCGCGAGGGAGCAACAAAAATCGCGCGAGAGGTCGGTTATCCGCTTCTCGTACGACCTTCATACGTGCTCGGGGGCCGCGCCATGGAGATCGTCTACGACGAATCCGAGTTGGGCCGTTATATTGACGAAGCGGTGAGGGTATCCAGACAACATCCGGTACTGATCGACAAGTTCTTGCAGCACGCAGTCGAGATCGATGTCGACGCAGTCAGTGACGGAGATGAAGTCCTAGTGCCCGCCATAATGGAACATATCGAAGAGGCAGGGATTCACTCCGGCGACTCAGCGGTAGTCATCCCGGCTCAATCGATTGACGCCGAGACACAGGGAATTATTAAGAACTACGTGAGGAGGATTGCCCGTGCGCTTAACGTCGTTGGGCTCATCAACCTTCAAATGGCGATAAAAGACGGGACGGTTTACGTTCTAGAAGCAAATCCACGCTCAAGCAGAACGATTCCCTATGTCTCAAAAGCCACGGGCTTGCCGTTGGCAAAGATCGCCGCCAAAGTGATAATGGGGCAGCGGTTGCGCGACCTTTATCCGACAGAGCCCACGATCGGGCACGTTGCCGTGAAAGAAGTAGTGCTCCCGTTTGACAAGCTCCCCGGAGTAGATCCGATATTAGGTCCCGAAATGAAAAGTACGGGAGAGGTCATGGGCATAGACTACGACTTCGGAAGGGCATTTTACAAAGCAGCCCTCGCGAGCGAGAATGAACTGCCACTTTCGGGGACGGTGTTCATCTCGGTAAGAGACGAGGATAAGCCTGAATTATGCGGCATCGCAAAATCACTACAGAAAGCCGGATTCACGCTGCTAGCGACGGTCGGGACAGCAAACTACCTTGGAGAGCGCGACGTGCTAGTAACCAGGGTGCCGAAACTCACCGACAGCCCCGAACTGCTGGACATGATGCGCAGCGGCGGGATACAACTAATAATCAACACCCCTACGTGGAAGCAGTCCCGGCTTGATGGAGAGGTGCTGCGGCGCGCAGCCGTAGATTACAATGTGCCGTACATAACAAGTGTCCAAGGAGCCCGAGCTTCAGCTGATGCCATCCACACGATGCTGGAACATTACGATGAGCCACGAGCTCAGAACCTCACGATAAAGCCTTTAAATAGTTACATTAAGGATTTATGGCCGGAAAGCTAATTACGCGCACGATCGCGCCGCTTCAATGGATACCAAGCGTCGCGTGTGTTTAAAGCCTCCGTTCCTCGAGCAGGGTGCGTGCTGTTCTATGCCTAACCGCTACTGCGCGAGAGCGACAGCCACAAAAGCGGCGAACTTTACTCGCACATTGCGCTTGCGCGTGAGGACCACAATATGAAGCGTGCTTGGAAACGAGACAGATCACAAGGTGCAGCGTCGACAAAAACGCTTTTAAGCTCGCGCGTGTAACGGTGGAGCGACACAATGCAGCGAAGGTTTGAAGTCGTACGAGCCAATAGCGCGCTCCAAAATTTATGGACGCGACGCGCAATAGCGTTTGTCATCGACTCGTTAATTCTGCTCGTCGTGTTCGTGGTATTAAACGCCGTCCTCGCAATTGTGTTGTTCGTGCCTGTACTGGTATTCAACGTAAACACTTTTGGCGGATTATTTTCGGGATTTTCAGTCATATTTGGCCTCATCATCGTGTGGGGTTACTACGTCGCATTAGAAGGATCGACAGGTGGGACGATCGGCAAGCGTTTTATGGACTTAAAAGTGAGGTCGCTAGGCGGCAGCATGAACTATACAAAGGCTTTTGTGAGAAGTTTCACTAAAGCCTGGCTTCCGGCTTTCGCGCTCCTATTCGCACTAGATCTGATCGTTGGCTTCGCGACTCAAGGTGACCCACGACAGCGGTTCTCAGATACGGTCGCCAACACCGCCGTAATTCACGCGCGCGCTTGAGGTAGCCGATAACAGACGCGCCAGCAAAAACTGTAAAACCACTTCATCGAGGTGATTGTGTTGAGCAAAGTCGTGCTTTCATATTCTGGAGGTCTGGACACTTCTGTCTGCGTTCCGATCTTGAAAGAGCAGTACCAGTATGATGAGATTGTCACCGTTACGGTTGACGTCGGCCAACCAGAGAGCGACCTGAGAAATGCAGAAGCGCGGGCTGGCAAGCTGAGCGACAAGCATTACACGGTAGATGCGAAGAACGAGTTCGTGGAGACGTATTTGTTTCCGCTGATCAGGGCAAACGGCAACTACGAAGGATATACCCTGGGACAAGCTATTGCTCGACCACTCATCGCAAAGAAAGTGCTCGAAATCGCCGAGAGAGAGCACGTCTCAGCGATCGCACACGGCTGCACCGGTAAGGGCAATGACCAGCTTCGGTTCGAAGCGGTATTCCGAGCATCAAAATATAAAATTCACGCGCCAATGCGTGAACTCAATCTGACGCGTTCCGAGGAGATCGAATATGCGCTCGAACACGATCTTGACGTCCCGATTACTTTTGAGAAGCCGTACAGCGTAGATGAAAACCTCTGGTCCCGTTCCATCGAGGGGGGACGTCTCGAAGACCCTTCCTGTATCCCCCCGGAGGACATCTATCAGTGGACAACGGCGCCGACGAAAACGCGAGGCAAACTCCTGTTAAGCCTCGATTTCGAAAAAGGTATCCCAGTCGCATTAGATGGCGCACAAGTGAACGGACTTGAGCTCATCCGGAAGCTCAACGAGGTGGCGGGAAAATTCGGTGTCGGTCGAACCGACCTTATCGAAGACCGCATTCTTGGCCTTAAAGCGCGAGAGATTTACGAGCATCCCGCAGCGACAGTTATTCTGACGGCTCACCAAGAGTTAGAGGCACTTGTCCTGACGCGACTGGAACGAAAGTTCAAGGCGCAAGTCGAAGCGGCGTGGGCTGAGCTGATCTATCAAGGCTTACTGGACGAACCGCTGACCGCCGCACTAGACGCGTTTATCGACAAAACGCAAGAACGGGTCACCGGTTCGGTTACGTTGCTGCTGCATGCAGGAACGGCAACCGCCGTCGCTCGAAGTTCGCCCAAGGCGTTGTATTCGGAAGCACTGGTTTCATTTAACGATAAGTCGTTAGATCAGCGCGATGCAGAGGGATTCTCTAAATACCACGGTTTTCAAAGCCGCGCATACAACAAGTTTGTCAAAGATTGAAAGAGAGGTAGACACAGACGAGTCAGGCACTACCCACAAAACTTTGCAACAAGAAGAGGACTTTGAGTAGTTGCTCTGTGACGCCATACAGCGGTACCGAAGTGTGCTAGAAGAGCTTGAGGAGTTTTAGCGATGGTCGTGTACGTGACCGCGCAGCAGATTCGAAGCATACACCACGGAGATGATTGAGGCGATTGAAGGCGAGCGCGACACGTGTCTTCACCCCGGCATTGCCGATAATCTACTTTCAAGCTGCCTTGTTCGCCCTCGAACGCAAATTCATCGGTATACTCCTTACCCAACATATTCTTGGAAGCTGCTTCCCTGATCGAATGTATCATCAGTACGTAACCATTGATCAAGAGCAAGAAAAGAACCGGTTTCCTAGCGTGCGATCTCTTCCTAGAGCAAAATGGTTACTATATAGATCCCAAAGCACCGATAAAGAGTTTCGTGTTAGCTGTTGCGCGAAACGAGCTATTGCGCGGAACGAACTTGAATTACCGGCGATTACTGATTGGCTCAAATCGCATGCCCTGCGGAAGTGACGAGATCACCGCCACGCTTCAAGTCTGCAGCACGCTTCTCAAGCTCCATCGTGACACGTCTGCGCGTAAGTCTCACGTGGATCGCCTCGTACCTACCTGAGAAGCGTGAGAAGTCACGGCGGCACCAGCCGCCGATCGCGCCGCGACGACACGTCCCCGAATCTTAGGTAACCGATCCCGTTCGCCTCGACGGGCTTGGAGTCGCGGTCGGGCTTGCTGTGGGTGTTGATGATGGACTCGGTGTAGGCCTAGGCGTCGCAGAAGATGATGATGATGTTGGTCTTGGCGTTGGTGTTGGGGTTGGCGTTGGTGTTGGGGTTGGCGTTGGTGTTAGGGTTGGTGTTGCGGTTGGGGTTGGTCTTGGCGTTGGGGTTG
>PLGY01000049.1 GCA_003139855.1 Candidatus Methanoflorens stordalenmirensis | reverse complement strand
TTGCCACAGGCCGCACTGGTCACAGTTGAAGTTCACATAGCCCTTGAAGTAATTCTGCAGGTAAGCGAGGTCGCCGGTCCTGCCGCCTTCAGAGGCGACGTACTGCCAGCCGGCGTTTTTGAGTGACTGGAAATAGCCGGCAAAACTGCTTATCGGAGTGCTCTGAAGCTGTCCGCCGTCCCAGATGGGCATTTCGATATCAATAATCGGCAGCATATTGAGCGATTTGATCGTGGTGAGCTGCGCCTGATACGTTTGACTGTCGGGGACGACCACAACGACAGCGGTGAATCCTTGTCCTTTAAAATAGTTCAAATTGGCGGTAGTTACCATTGACGGCGCGCAGCCAATCCAATACTGTATCGGGTGCGTCGTTGCGCCTACTACGGGCTGCGTCGCGTTCGCTGCTCCCGCGAGGTTTGCCGTCGCAGCGGTCAGACTGACCACAACCGCACCTAAAAGCAAAAGAAATGCGTACTTCTTGAAACGCGGAGTCCCGCCGTGTATGCGAGAGCGCGTTCTATGTTGGACTGTCGACATCTTTGGGAAGTCTCACAGGTCTGAAAAAAGCTGCGTCGATGTGCAGCTAAAGACGAATTACTGCTTGTTGGTGAGTTATTTAGTTTTTTGCAATGCTACTTAATCTTTGTTATTTGTGCCTTCGCATTCCGACCGCGCTGCGGCGAGTAAAGCGTCAAATGGCACTAATTTTAGCGGCTTGACGGAAAGGAGAACGATGACGAAGGGCGAACACTCTACACCTCACCTAGGGATCGACTCAAGCACGCTAGAGCTCCGGTGTGCTCTCAGTGCTTTTCATACGCCCGATCGCCGGATTACCTGGCTTCCGAGCATACTTCAGGTAGACGACCGCAAAGCCTAGAAACCACACTGGAAAAAGTATGTAGCTTGCGTAGTCATGAACTGCCCACAGGGCGTTAGCGCCATAGTAGTATCCCGCTGTGAACAACGCCAGCAGCCTTACAAAGTTCTGCAGATACGCGCCAACAACCCCAAAAATAAACAGTCCAAGCACGGCCTTGTTACCTGGCCTTCGATCTATGAGCATGAGAGCAAAAATCGCCAGAAATATCGCTAACGAATCGCTTCCAGCGCACCTCGTATCGACGTTCACAGTAATGTTATAGCCCATCAGGCTGTTGAGCGTCACGGTGACCCCATTTAGGGTAACAGGCACCCTGGCCAGTTGCAATGTTGACACGCAGAGAACTGCTGTTGCCCTCGGGAAAGGAGCCGCTACTGCGCTTTCGAGCAGCGCCGGAAAAACGACGGCAATACCGAACACTCCTAGCAGCATGAGCGGTATTTTTGACGCCTTTCCAAAAAAAAGCGTAAATTGAGCGACGACGACAAAAGCTATGGCAAATAGGGTTAACGGAAGCGCTTCAACAAAAGTAGCAGAGTAGTATAAGAGTCCAAGAGAGGCGCCAGCAAGTATTGTGCCAGCGAGCACCCATCGACTATCGGTCCCCGTGCGGGCAGCGTCGAGAATCTCCTTTCGTTTCATGTAACCCCACACGACGCACAGACCTAGAACTGCCCATATGTAGAACCCGTTTTGCTTTAGTGCAGCGTAATTAAGAAGGGGAGCGATGTTGGCAAAGGCGCTCCAGAAGACCAGAAAAGTGAGAGCGAGGCACGCGAAGAGCAGGCCCACCTTCAGCCTGGCGCTTTGATTCTGTCTGAGCTGCGAACGATCCACTGGTTTTGTGCCTCTATCAAATCGGTTTAAAAAAATGCGCGACTTCAACGGAACTGCTTGCGGCTAACGACCGCCTTGGCTAACGACAGCCTTAATACTAGTTACGATTTTTGAAAACGTGTATAGATATACTTTTTTGTGCAAACTACCATGTTTGAAACCCCCGTTGCGATAAGAATGGACGTTGATAGCGCACGAGATATTGCGCTGGTGCCGGAACTGCTGGACCTATTTCGGCTTTTTGACATCAAAGGGACGTTCTTCGTGACCACCGGTCCCGACCGCCTAGCGTTTAATCTCTTCAAGCACGTCGCAAACCCGCGACGTTACCTGAAATTCATCAAATCGAAACCACTGCGATACGGATTCCAAAGTCTAAACGGGATCTTGCGGAACGTGCGCGTCGAGGCAGCGTGTCCGGCGGCCCTACGGGGGATTACCGAAGAGGGACACGAACTAGGATTGCACGGATATGATCACTATGCATGGATGAATGAAGTGCCAAACCTGGATGAGACAAGTATAAAAGCACTCATCAGCAGAGGGCTCAATGCGCTCACGGCAGTATCTGCAAGCAACATAGTGGGCTTTGCGTCGCCGGGGTTTACCGCCACCAGCGCTTTGCTCCGCGCCATTGATTCGTTTGGCTTCAGTTATTCAAGTGATTTCAAATGCTCGGAGCCGACGTCTCCGTTTTACCCTAAGACTGGCGCAGAGACACGGCACGTTCTGCAAGTGCCGGTTTCGATGGATTCGATCGGCGAACTGAGCGCGAACGGCGTCCCAGAAGACGAGATCAAAGTAAGAGTACACGAGAGCGCAGATCGTTGGCACAGCAAGAGGCTGCCATTCGTATTATACGGGCACCCCTCCTCAGAAGTAGGCTGCTATGTGAAGCTTTTCTCCTCCGTCTTGCAAGACTTGAATGACGACGCGCGCTTCACATTCTTAACACTGGCTCAAATTGCACGACAATGGAAGGTGCGCGTTTGAACTCGTTGAAGATCGCACACATTTATGAGCTCGGTCCGCAGCCGGAAGGGGTATTGCTAGGGGGCATTGAAGTTGCGCTGCTTGAGCTGTCGAAATCGCTCACAAAACTCGGACACGAAGTGACGATAGTAAGCGGGGCAAGCAGCAGAGCCTCTGAGTTTCGCATTGAAGACGTATCAGTCAAAAACATTGACCTTGCAGGCTCTATGAAACGCACGTGGGATCCTGCGAATCTCAGATTTGCCCGACAGGTCGCATTTCCGTTTGCAAGCCTTGCAGCAGATCTCTCCGGGTTTGATATCTACCACGGCCATTTCTACACGTCAGGCGTGGCAGCAAACGTCTTGGCTCGAAAATATGGAGGAGTCGCGGTCAACACACTTCACGGATCCTACTATGACATCTGGCGCTACATAGAGCCACCTCTAGTGGCGTCACTCTATAGATTTACAGAACGCACGCTCGCCCCCGCGCTTGCGCGAATGTCCAAAATGCAGATTCACACGGGCGCTTATTTCGCCCACAGAGTCATTGAATGGGGCGCACCCGCCGACAAGGTTGTGACAATACACAACGGCTTCGACCCGCGCGAGTTTCACCCCGATGTTGGTCCCGCAGAATCCCTCTCTGACCAAACCGTTCTATTTACCGCGCGAAGACTTGTCGAAAAGAACGGCGTGGACTATCTCATTTTGGCCATGCCGGACATCATCGCGCAACACGATGCCCAGCTTGTGATAGCCGGAGATGGGCCACACAGGCATCACCTCGAAAGACTTGTTGAGCAGAATGGCCTTCAAGAGACCGTATCGTTCATCGGAGCAGTGCCGCACACAGAGTTGCCTCAGTACATTTCAGCATCAGATATCGTCGTGATCCCAAGCTTGATGGAAGCGTCCAGCCTCTTCTTAATTGAAGCAATGGCCTGCGAGCGTCCTGTCGTCGCAACGAACGTAGGGGGAATTCCTGAGATATTGAACGACCGCTGTGGCGTGCTCGTGCCCCCACGAGATGTGCTTGCGCTGTCACAAGGTGTGAATCGACTCCTAGCTGATCAAGACCTACGAGACGATCTTGCAACAGAGGCTTATGCAGCCGTTAGAGAGGCCCTGACGTGGGATAACGTCGCTCTGAGGACTGAGAAAGTATACGCAAAGGCACTTTCGCGGATGAGTAGCTAACGGTAGTGATCAGGGGCTCTTACGTTTCTGAATTCTATGCAGCGCTTGCACGAATCTAGCGGGACTATTCCAAAAGCGCCGCAGTGCACGTATTTGGTTGCCCCGTATTGCTCGTATCCCATAAACGCCAGACAGTCTATGTCGGGTTCCGTTGTGCCGGTTCCTAAGCCCATGCACCCCACCAAAAAATCGTTCATATTATTGCTATTTATAAGTTGGTGCTCACTTCCTACGCAAAAACAGCCGTTAGAGGTAGCTCGCAGCGGTTACATGCGGGCTATCGTAACGAACCCAGTGTGCCCAACTCGTGTCGCAGGGCGAGTACCTCTCTTTCCAAACTGTATTTCCCGCTCAATTACCTCAAACGTCTTGATTTGTGTAAAGCGCGCAAGCGCCCTGCGTGCTTCAAAAGCCTGCTCATAGAACGGAGAGAAGGTTGCAATGAACCCGCCGGGCGCTAAATATTTTTTTACCACTCCGATTGCTTCGACGATTTCGTACAAATCGAGGGTGACAAGGTCGAATTCCGTCTCTGAGGTCATTTCGAGCACGTCGCCTTCAACGATATCAATGTTCGTCAGGCCTACGTAGCGCACATTCTGCGCTGCGCGTCTAGCAAAATCACTGTTGATCTCGTACGAGGTTACGTGTTCAGCGACGCTTCCCAAAAAGATCGCCATGATTCCCGACCCTGCGCCTGCGTCGAGGACAATATCGTTATTGTTAAGACCAGTATGAGCGACTATGGTGCCGATGTCCTTCGGCATCATGGGCGCGCCCGTTCGCTTCAAGTGACGAAAATAGTCAGGAGCGCGGGGTTTGAGCACCTTGAACTCCCTGCCCAGGTGCGTGGTAATAGTGCTTCCGTATTCCAGAGCTCGCAGAATCTCGAGGTTGATGACGCCCGCGTCCGTATGAAGCTCTCCTTCGGATCTAACTAAGAATTGCCTTTCGGCGTTCGCGACAGAGACCAAAAGCGCGTGCTCAACCATATTTTGCTGCTACTGCCCCTTCAATTTGAGGATAGCGTCAGCAAGATCTCCGCCGGAAGTCATGAGGGCCTCTCGCGCAGCATCCTCGCTGACTCCCGCCTGTTCTGTAACTATTTTGACGTCTTCATCGTTCACTTTCGCACGCTCTGTGGGCTCCCCGGATATCTGATAGTTCTTAGTTCCTTGCGCCTTCATCACGGTCACCGTTGCGTCTTCGAAAATGAGTTCTTTGTCAGAAAGCTGGATGATCACCCTCTCGACGTTTTCCAACTCTTCGACGTCGATCCCCATTTGTTTCATCATCTGCTGTAATTTTTTGGGACTCATTCCCCGCATGCCCGGAATCATAGAATCACCCACGGTAATGACACATTCAAAGGATTTTTACGTTATGGTGCAGGATTCGGAAAGTCTGAAAGCAGTATGCGTCTTCAATCCGCCTCAAGGAACCCCTGCCTCGTTTTCACTGCTACTCCCTTGTTGAACGCACACATCTCTAGTGGGCTCAAGAGAGCCCGGCCTGTCGCTATGAGCGCGTCACGTTCGTCGACTAATAACACCTCGTCCTGCGCCCTCAAATCAGGGTCAGCATTTATGACGTGTTTTGCAAAGGCTGTTCTTCCCGCCCCGACGAACGGCGCAGATTCGGCGTTCACGATAACCCGCAGCTTCGGATATGAAAAAAATGCGTGGAGTCGACGCGCTCCTAACTCGCCTAACGTGAAAAGTCCGTCAGACGCACGCAGTGTTGCCACCCTAATTCCGCCGTCGAGGACCTGGCTGACCCTTCGCGTTCGCGATAGCACGAAAGTGACCGTTTCTGGAAAGAGACTCTCTCCGGCACCAGGCCCGAACTGGTAATCTGCAATGATCCGTACCCGTCGTAGCACAAGCGTTATATCTCCACGCTATGCATTTTAGGTTTATGCCTCTCGAGCCGTTATCTGCTGAAGAGATGCGGCGCATCGACGAAAACTGCGTTGGGCTCGGCATTTCCAAACTGCAGCTCATGGAAAATGCGGGAAAGGCCGTTGCAGAACGCGTAAGGCAGCTCTCGAAAGGTTCACGCGGCTCTTCCAAGTCAATAGCCATCATCTGCGGTCTAGGGAACAACGGGGGCGACGGCTTCGTTGCGGCTCGGCATCTGTCGCGCGATTTTGCCGTTCACGTGGTGCTCGTCGGCCATGAGAAAGCCCTAAAGACTGTAGAATCGCGAAAGAATTGGAAGATTTTAGAGTACTTGGATCATTCGGTAACGCTTTGTCAAGGCGCCTCAATTTTTGGCCCGGAAAGTCCTCTGACGACGTTAGAAGGTTATGACCTGCTTGTCGACGCCATTCTTGGAACCGGGTTAGCAGGGCCCGTGCGCGAGCCGGAACGAACTGTTATTCACCTAATCAATCGGGCAAGAACCAAGACGCTGTCGGTTGATGTGCCAAGTGGGTATCGAACAGAGACTGTGGTTGATTCAGATTACCTGGTAACCTTTCACGGCCTTAAAGCAGGCACACGGTTAGAGGGAACCACAGTCTGCGATATTGGGATTCCACTAGAGGCGGAACTGTATACTGGCCCGGGAGATTTGTTGCTGCATCGGCGCGCGGAAAGTCACAAGGGCGAAAATGGGCGGGTGCTGATTATTGGCGGGGGCCCTTGTTCGGGGGCGCCAACGTTCGCTGCTATGGCGGCGATGAGAAGCGGGGTCGATATCGTGACTGTTGCATCACCAAACGCTGAGATCATAGCAGGATTCAGTCCGAACCTTATAGTTCGAAAGGTAGGCATCGACCGATTCACCACACGAGACGTTGAGAGTCTGATCGAGCTCATTGCCAAGCATGACTCTGTGGTGCTGGGTCCTGGTCTCGGTACGGACGCAGAGACGATCCGAGCTGCTAGCGCGCTAATAACTGCTTCTAACAACCTAACGCTCGACGCAGACGCGCTCCAGGGCCTTGCACGTTCAGAGTATGAGAGCGGCAGAATAGCTGTCACGCCACACTTAGGCGAGTTTGCAGCTCTTACGGGTGCCGTAGTTCCAAGCACGCTTCAAGAAAGAATAGAGGTGGTGAAAGCTTTTTCGCGAGATTGGGGCGTAGTGACGCTGCTAAAGGGTCGCATTGATATCATTTCGGATGGAACGAAACACAGGCTGAACAAGACCGGTAACGCTGCGATGACCGTCGGCGGCACTGGCGACGCCCTGGCAGGGCTTGTTGGCGCCCTCTCAACGCGCCTGGACAAAATGCAAGCAGCTTCAGCAGCTGCGTACCTTAACGGTCGTGCCGGCGACTCGGCATATTCCCGCTTTGGATATAGCCTCTTGGCAACAGACGTTATTGACTGCATAGCAGACGTTTTGTCCGGACGATCAAAATGATCGGCGCTCCGCCCTCTTGCGAGCCCATGACGTTCTCTTTGACAGCGAAGTAACCGTGCGACAGCAATTAAGAGAGAGGCCAACCCAAAGCAAGACAGCAACGAAGAATGTTGAAGTGATACCCTCAGCAGCGAGCCGCAAGTGCTCACTCCTCGGGATTTGAAGGTGCGCAGGCGCTCGCTCGCTTGAGGCCGATGTAGACCCACTGGTCGTAAATGCTGGTATCGTCCCGGTTGTCAATAAGTTCGCCTTCGATGCCAAAGTCTAGCATCGTTTTATAGATGAAATCAGCCTCTTGTTTTTTGTGCACGGTAAACAACAGAAGCCCGTCACTAATGACCGTGGCAGCCTCCGACAAGATCTTGCGCCAATCAGGTTTGTTGAACTCATAAATAGACCCGAGCATAAAACCAGCGACGCAGCTGAACTCGTGGTACTTGGCGAGTTCGTATTCCGCTAGGCAACGGGCGTCCATCACCAGCGTGTTTTCTTTGGTAAGAGCGCCGTAGAATAACCCCTCACAAACTGCGCATTTGTCGTTATCTATTGCATACACGTTATATCCAAGCTCGCGGAGCGCAGCGGTGGCCATACCGTTGCCACAGCATACCTCCAGCATCTCTTCCGCGTTGAAATCGTATAATAGGTCTATTTTAGTCTTAAAAAGCAGCTGTAAGCGCTCCTGACGCTCAGGCGAGTATGCTAGTACCTTAGCTCGTCTGCCGCCGTAACATTCACAGGATTCACCACTGACCAGCAGGTCGCACAAAAGTACGCATACCGCCGCGTGAAAATCGGCTGCCTCGATCACAAACGATCGCTTATTGTCGGATTTGGCCCCCTGATAGAGCGCTCTGGCATAGCTATCGAACTCTGGATCAAACCGAACTATGTCGGTGACTAATGTCCAAAAATCCTGCTTGAAGACAATTCCGCGTATTTGGCCTTCACAAATGAACGAAACGATCGCGTCAATCGGTGAATCGAGCATCTCTCGAAGAAGAAACTTCGAGAAAGTAGTATCTCTTAGGCCTGCGTACGTGTCGTCTACGAGCAGGACGCTCGTCGCGCTAAGCAGCTTCTTCAGATCCATTTCAATGACTCTCGTGTACACTTCCGACCGCGTCTTCAAGTGTTATGCCTTTCCTGGCAAGGTAGCGGTCGATACCGTCCGCCACACGCTTAAAGATCGATAGATCTCCCGCGACGGCCGACCCGATCTGAATGGCTTTCGCTCCTGCCATAATGAGCTCCAATGCGTCCTCGTAACTGCCGACCCCCCCGACCCCGACAATAGGGATCCTAAGGGCTTCGTAGAGATCATAAACACATTTAACCGCTACCGGCCTTATCGCACCGCCTGAAAGTCCGCCAAACACGTTACCCAAGACAGGCCTTCCGCTTTCCACATCGATCGCCATTCCCTTGACGGTGTTTATCGCCACTACAGCATCAGCTCCTCCTTTTTCTGCTGCGTACCCTATTTCCGTGATATCAGTTACGTTAGGGGTGAGCTTGACCCATACAGGAAGTTTGACCTGTTTTTTCACAGAGCGCGTAATAGACTGGACCATTGCCGGCTCTGAGCCAACTTCGATTCCATACCCCCGGGCGTGGGGGCAGCTTAGGTTAAGCTCAAGGGCGTCGGCGAACCGGCAAAACGTTGTGGCTAGCTCAGCGAATTCGTCTGCGTTGGCGCCAAATATGCTGACGATTAGTGGTTTTCGTTCGACTTCGGCAATCAGCTGCTCAAGTTCGGCAGTAAACGCGAGTCCCGCGTTGGGTAACCCAAGCGCGTTAAGAAATCCAGATGAGGTCTCAACGAGGACGGGCCCGGGATGACCTTCGCGAGGCGTGAGACCTACTGACTTTGTCACTACGCCTCCTGCACCGCACGTCATGATACGCCTTAGAGAAGATGCAGCAGATCCCATAATCCCTGCGGCGAGCATCGTGGGGTTACTTAACGTCAGTTTGCCGATGCGGACGTCCAATTCATCACTTCCAGCCGACAAACTATAAATTTGCCCCAAGATATATAGAGCCGTCTATCAATCTGAACAGGCGCCATCGCATCCGTTGCGAAGACTGGCACAACTGACGACAAAATGAGCTATGGCACATATCAAAACTTGGTTTGGAGATATCGAACTGCACAACGACGAGATCGCCCGCTCGCAGGTCTTGAAGGCAGACATCGACGCCATGGCACAGCGCTTACAGCAAGAGGACTTTGCCGATTTCGATAAAGAATGTAGAGGTCGTCTCAGGGAGATTGCGATCAAACTTCAAGTTGTCAGCTCCGAGCGCGAATACGTTTCACTACTTCGCGCTGTTATGATACAAAGCGCGAAGCAACGGATAGTCGCAGCGTTTGCGCAACCCGACGCGCGCATCATCCAACTAATTGATGGTATCGACGACATTGATGAATCGATAAACTTGCTCTCTGAACGACTTTCGGAGTGGTGTTTGCTCACGTCGGAGACGTCTATGCCAGAGGACCTACTGGAAGCTTTTGCCTCCTCACCTTCCGCACAGTCACCGCTGGCGCAAGAATTTGCCGGTTCCATAAGCCGACTCTGCGAATTGAGACAGCAGCTAGCAAACGCCATCGAGCTTGAAATGCGCACCACCGCCCCCAATCTTTCCACGCTCGCTGGTGAATTGCTCGGGGCGCGATTAATCGCTCGAGCAGGTGGCCTAGAGCCACTCGCAAGAATGCCGGCTAGCAGGATTCAGGTAATAGGCGCTTCCAAGGCGCTATTCAGGCATTTAAAGTACGGCACAAAACCGCCCAAGCACGGAGTTATTTTTCAGCATCCGCTCGTTCGCGGCAGTCACCCGAACAACAGAGGAAAGATTGCAAGAACCTTAGCTGCAAAAATAGCCATTGCGGCTCGTTTAGACTTCTATTCAAAAAAGGTCTATCCTGAATTATTAAGCCAAGTGGAAAAACGATTTGGCGAACTGCAGACCGCAGAGCGCAACCCCGAACAACATGAAGATAAGATACCATAAGGTCCCTGGAGTTTTTTTACTCGATAAGCAGTTAGCCACAAAAGGCGAAGCCCTGTACGGGGAGAGGACATTCGACGGGTACCGGCTTTGGAATCCGCGAAGGAGTAAGCTGGCAGCATTATTGACGAAGCAGGCGCAAGTGCCTCTCGCGCCTGAGCAGATTGTACTCTACTTAGGGGCCGCATCTGGAACGACTGTCTCGCACCTAGCCAACATTGTTTCACTCGTGTACGCCGTAGAGTTTGCGCCACGCGTAGCAAGGGACCTCGTTCGTTTGTCAGAGCGCGTGACCAATATCGTCCCCCTGATTTCAGATGCTGCGCACCCTGACTATGGACCTGTTGTCGAACTTGTTGATCTGCTGTACCAGGACATCGCACAGCCGAGACAAGCTGAAATCGCTGTTAAAAACGCCGAGTTGTTCTTGAAACCGCGCGGCTACGCTTGTATTATAATTAAAGCGCGAAGCATAGATGTTACTGAGAAACCCAGAACAGTCTATAAAAGAGAAGTAAAGAAATTAGAAGAGCTATTCGACATTGAGTACGTCCACGAGCTCGAACCGTTTTATAAGGCGCACGCAGCGGTCATTGCACGCTTGGCTTGATTGCGTAAGAATCACGAGAACAAACAGATCACGGTCTTCAGCTTTATCTTCTTGCCGCGTGTAACTCCAAACCGGCAAAACTTTTTAACGAATCACGTGAATGCTAGTTACAGTTCAATAACGAGGATAAAATGGCACGCAAACCAGCTAAGATGTATAGAAAGATTACCGGACCCGCCTACACCAGGAAGCATTATATGGGAGGGGTCCCTGGAAGTCATATTTCACAGTTCGATACCGGCAACCTAAGTGGCGATTTCAAGGTGGCAGTTTCACTCAGCGTTGATGAACCGTGCCAAATCCGACACATTGCGCTGGAAGCGGCCAGGATCGCAGCGAACCGGTACCTGATGAAATCGACAGGTAGGCTGAATTTCAGGCTGAAGCTCCGCGTCTATCCGCACCAAGTGCTGCGTGAGAACAAGATGGCCACCGGCGCTGGGGCTGATCGGGTTCAGGATGGGATGAGGGGGGCATTTGGAAAGCCAGTAGGAACCGCCGCCCGCGTAGCCTCTGACCAAAAAGTGTTTACCGTGTTTGTCAATCCTCCTAACTTTTTAAAAGCCAAAGAAGCGCTACGTAGGGCTTCGATGAAAGTGCCACCGCCGTGCAGAATTGTCATAGACGAGGGGATTGAGCTCATCAAAGCGTGACGCCAGGCTACTGGGACCGCTGCAAATTGTGATAGTCAAAGAAGGTGCATAGTACGGACAGTTATGAAAACTACTTGAATCGCGGCATCAAAAACTTGCCTCAGACAACGATAGCTGCGGAACGTTTTTCGATACCTGTACCCCGGGTGTTTGTCGAAGGAAGAATGACTGTTTTTGAGAATTTCGGCGAAATCAGCGACGTGTTGAATAGAAATCCTGAGCACGTGCTCAAATTTCTGTTACGAGAACTCGGGACTGCAGGCAAGCCGGACGGAGCGAGGGTCATTTTTCAGGGCAGATTTTCGCAAGAGATGATAGCCAGCCTCATCGAGGATTATGTTGCCGAGTACGTAATTTGCTCAGAATGCAATAGACCAGACACACATCTAACGAAGAGTGAAAGAACGGTCATGCTAAAGTGTGACGCTTGCGGCGCTCACAGGCCTATACGGAAACGATACGTGAAGAAGGAAAGTGCGGCGAGTGCGCTTGAAGAGGGGAGCGTCTACGACGTACGGATCGAAGCCGTCGGGAAGCGAGGAGACGGGATTGCCAAGGTCGGCAAATACTCGCTGTTCGTTCCGGGTGCGCAAAAAGGAGACACCGTAAAGGTACGAGTCAAGAAGATCTCGGGTACTCTCGCATTCACCGAAAAAGTACCGGGCTGAGACGATCTAGAGACGGCCTTGCGGCACACAGCCGTAAGGCACAAACCCGCCATTTCAGGAGATTTTTCGCTTCACCAGGCGGCTCGGTGTGCAGGCAGAATCGACGTACTCTGGCAATCCGTGAACCCTAGATTTCTCGCGCCATTTTGCGCTCGCCGTAATGCCCGGGCATCGATTGTGGGTTGTAAGAACCCGACCCAGACACGTGGAGCGCCGGGCTCCACGCTCACGGCTTCCCTTTCGGAATCGAGCGATCTTAGACTACTGGAGACGAAGAGGCTCTGCTGAGTCAAGAAAGACGATAAGCGGTCCGGCTAAGCTCAACACAATCACTGAGTAACAAAAAACGGCGAGGACAGACGATGTTCGAAATAGTGACCTCAATATTGAGTGAAGGACCTATTTGCGACGATTGTCTTGGGCGTCAATTTGCAAAATGTTCTACGAACCTCACTAACAAACAGCGAGGACAGGCGATCCGAATCGTCAAAGCAATGCTTGACAACACACCAGCGAACATCTCGGAATGGGAAGATGCTTATGGCACGTGCTGGGTTTGCGGAGGTCTGTTCAATAATCTGGATTCTTTGGTTGAACGGTGTCTCGAACAGCTCCATGACTATGAGTTTGCGAATTTTCTAGTTGGCACTAAACTCACTGGCAGACTCGCTGAGAATGAAGAAATACTGTGGGCTGAGTCTAAAACGACGACAGCCGAGCCGCTCAAATCAGCTTTAAACAGAGAATTGGGCAAGCGTATCGAGCTTCTTACCGGGAAACAGGCAGAATTCAGCAGGCCAGACATCTTACTCATAGTCGATTTGGCCAGAGACAAGGTTGAGATTCATGCGAACCCGCTTTTTTTGTCCGGCCGATACCTAAAGTTTGTCAGGGGGTTGCCGCAGACGAAATGGCCGTGTCGCGAGTGCGGCGGCAAAGGCTGCACAAAGTGCAACTTAACTGGGAAAATGTATCCCGAATCCGTTCAGGAACTGATGGGGCCTCACGTACTTAGCGCAAGCCGTGGCCAAGACGCGATATTTCACGGCGCTGGCAGAGAGGATATCGACGCTCGCATGCTTGGAAACGGCAGACCTTTTGTTCTGGAGATAAGATCTCCTCACAAAAGAAGAGTCAACCTTCAGGAACTAGAACAGGTCATAAACTCTTCGCAAAAAAAAATCGCGGTAAGTCATTTAGCGTTCGCTGACCACGAAACGGTCGTAAACGTGAAAAACACCCCGTTGGATAAAGTTTATAGGCTTAGAGTAATATACGAACATCCGATTCATAAGGAAAAGGTAAAAGAAGCGCTCAAGCGACTTGAAGGCGACATAGAGCAAACAACCCCTCAACGAGTAGTGCATCGCCGTGCAGACTTGAAGCGACGCAAAAAAGTATATTCGGCCGAGCTGGAGGGTGATGAGATAATAATTCGGTGTGAGGGTGGACTCTACGTAAAGGAGTTAATATCTGGAGACAGTGACAGAACCACCCCGAGCCTTTCGAGTCTTCTGGGCGTAAATGCAAAAGTTGAAGAACTTGATGTACTACAAGTTGGCGGAGGTCTCTAATGCCAAGATCACACGGTGAGCGGAGGAAGACGCGGTACAAGCTGAAAAAAACCATCCGGGAACGAGGCATTGCTCCGGTAAGTCATGCAATCAGGAGTTTTGAAGTGGGCCAGAAAGTCCATATCGATCTAGACGCAAGCGTCCACAAGGGCATGCCGAATCCAAAGTTCCACGGCAGGACCGGAACAGTGCTCGGACAACGCGGCCGTGCATACGTGGTGGAAGTAACGGACGGCAACGCTGTAAAGACGGTAATAGCACGCCCGCAGCATCTGAAAGCACAGAAACAGGCACAATGATAGTAAAGACCGTATTGGCAGAGGAGCGGCTCACGGTTTCTGAGGTAAAAGAGATCTTCGTTGAGCTGACAACGCCTCGTTCCGAAGAAGAGTTCACCTACGAGTTCAGACGGGCCTTCGACCACGTCAATACCTTTTCAAAACTTACTGGATCGCAAGCCAGGCAGCTCGTCAACGAGCTAAAGAACCTCGAAAAGATGAAAGACGAGATCGCGATCAGGATCGCTGACATACTACCGTTGTCCAAGGATGAGGTGCGATCCATCTACGCAAAAGAACGGTTTTCGCTGACAGAAGGGGAACTCAACGAAATACTTGACATAGTAACACGCTTTTATTGAGGCCTGGGGCGATCCAAATGAGAGGCGAGAGAGAGCAACAAGTCCGCGTATTAGACTATCTGCCACATGGCCACCCTGACGATCCTCACCCCGTTTACAAGAAGAGGCCTATCATCCACGTGGTGGGCGAGGATAATTTTACGCTGCTCGAACTCATACCACGCGAGGACTATGTTCCGCAGGCCTATGACCGCCTCTATATTGGGGAGGAGGAACGGAGCGAAATCGATCACGTTAAAAGGCGTGTGAGCTACAAGGACCTTACGCACGGTGCAAAGGTTGAGTTGCCTTACGCTCTTGAAATAATAGTCAAAGAGCAAGAGCCCAGGTTTGTGAGCTTCTTCAATGAAGCACAGCCGATTACGACCCGCCTCCATACCCTAGCGCTACTCCCCGGTGTGGGCAAAAAGCTCATGTGGGAGATTCTTGCGGAGCGCAAGAAACGGCCTTTCGATAGTTTCGCCGATATTTCAAACAGAGTGAGGGGCTTGTACCACCCGGAAAAAGTAATCGCGAAAAGAATCGAAGATGAGCTCAAAGATGAGCACGCTAAGTACAAGTTTTTCGCGAAATAGCGACTGACGCGACACCCAAAGCGTTCAATGCCCCGTGGAATCGACCGCAGCTACCATAAAGCGAAATGGGGTCAGCACTTCTTAATAGATGATCACATTATCGAGAGGATCGTCAGCTATGCGGATATAACGCCAACCGAAACGATTTTAGAGATTGGCGGAGGCACCGGGAACCTCACAAGAAAACTCGCGCAGTTATGTTATAGGTTGGTTGTAATTGAGGCGGATCGGCAGCTGGCGCTGAAGCTCTGTTCGATACCAGGTATCGACGTGCTGCACGGAGACGCCCTAAGGGTTGAGTTTCCCCCGTTTGACAAGACTGTTTCTAACCTGCCATATCAGATATCGTCAGAAGTCACGTTTAAGTTGCTAAACCATCCTTTCACGTGCGGCGTGCTGATGTATCAAAAAGAGTTCGCGGAGCGGATGGTCGCAGCGCCGGGCACGAAGGACTATAGCCGTCTGACAGTCTGCCTCAGCTACAAATCAAAAGTCAAAGTGTTAGCGCGTGTCCCGAAGACAGCATTTAATCCGCGCCCTGCCGTTGATTCTGTGATTGTTAGACTGGTCCCGACTAAACCGCGCTTTTACGTACTCAACGATATATTCTTTCATCGCTTCGTTCGCGCGCTCTTCACACAAAGACGAAAAACGCTTAGAGCAGCACTTATGGTGACCGCACAGCTGCTTAACGTACAAGCGATGGACGAGCTGATCGCCAAAATACCTCAGCATTGCCTAGCCCGCCGACCCTATGAATTTTCCCCAGAAGAGATTGCAACTCTGTCGAACGATTCGTTTGAGCTGCACGAAGTGCAAAAGGGGAGCGTGCAGGAGCAATAGTCGAATAAACCAGACGAGAGCAATTATGACGCCCGAAATCGCCAAGGGAGCCAAAAAAGTGCATTACCTCAGCGAGCAAGTGCTCGTGCTGCCGGACGTTTATGAGCCGTGTGACGACACGTATCTACTCGTGGACGCCGCATTAAACGAGGTGCGTCCCACTGACTCGGTCTTGGAGATTGGCACAGGATGCGGCGTCATCGCTAAAATGGTCGCAGAACGCGCCCGCTACGTGATCGCGACTGACAAAAACCCGCGCGCCGTCGCAAATGCGAAGTTGAATGGTGTAGAGGCGATCGGGGGGGATCTTTTTGCCGCTCTAGACAGCCGGTTTGACCTCATCATCTTTAATCCACCATACCTCCCTAGCCGAAGTGACACATCAGGTGACTGGCAGACTCAGGCTTGGGATGGGGGCCCCTCAGGTAGGGAGGTGATAGTGCAGTTCCTCTCACAGGTTGCTGATCACCTGACCGAAAAAGGCAGGGTGCTTTTGGTGATCTCTTCTATCACCGGCTACAAAGAAGTGACAAAGCTGATGCACGCACAGTTTGGGATCGTCAGAGTCATTGCTGAGCGCAAGTTCTTTTTTGAGACACTTTATGTGGTGCTGGGCGCAGAAGCTACGCAATCGGCGCGGCAATAAGCGTTGCAGTAGAGTTTAGAGAGGGCCTATGAACTTGTAAAATAGTAGTTCATCGACGTAAGTGCCATTGTCCAGCCGCCCTTTCCTCAGTCTTCTTCCCTCGCTAGCGTAGTTTAAGGAGCGATACAATGCTGCTGCCGCATTTCCGTCGTAGCAGTTCACTTCTATCTTTTTAATGCCGCGATCCAGAGCGATCTGCTCAAGCGCGATAATCAGCAATTTTCCGAGGCCCTTTCGTTGAAAAGCGGGATGGACTGCGACGCCGAACGAAGCGACGTGGGCGGCTCTCGACTGCGGATCATTCATTATCAGCGTCGCAGAACCGATGATCTTACCTTGGTGCAGGCATAGCACAGTACTCTCATTCGTGTTGAGTCGGCTTAGCCACTGTTCTTTGTTCTTTACTAAATCGGCAACACGGTATCGCTTTGCCAGAAACTGATCAACTTTACTCAGCCACGAATAAAGGTACTCATAGCCGCCATTTTGGTAATCGTCAATGTGGGCGACTTTCAGCTCAATGATTGTTCCATCATTGAGAGTGACGTCATTCACCGATCTGATGATAGTCCCTCACGAGATGGCTTCAGCTTTTAACCTAATGAGTCCCAAAAGTGCTTCAAACTCGTCTTTTAGCCTCAATGAAGCATCCTGCAACGCTTTTAACGGATCCTTGGATTCCGTTTTGATATAGAATATTGGATTGCTTATCATCGGATGCTTTACGTCGTACGTAGCGCTTTCGACCTGCGGATCTTGAAGGAGCGAATATTTCAAGACGTTCAAGAAGGTGTGGCCCTCATCGAGAAATTCTAGCTCAGCTTCGTCCTTTGTTACGCGAATGATCTTGATGTTCATTGTCTAGAAATCTTTGAAAACAGTCAGATAACAACGAGTGTTATGCCTTAGATTACGCCCTTTCCGTAGTCCTCCGAGATCTTTCGCGTTTCGATACGCTCGCAGCTTGGACATTCGAGCTTGTTCTGCTTCCGCACGAGCGGCGTACGGTCTCTCGAGCAGAACGCCTTTATTACGCCTAAATCCTTTTCAACCGTGCTCAATCTTAAGCTCTTTTCGTCTATTACCTTAGCCTTTATGATATCTTGCTGGCCAAACTCAGTTTCCAGCTTCGCGACGTACGCGTCCTTAACGTTTGAAATATGAATAGCTCCTTGATCTGCATTTGCGATTTCGCGGTTTTCGTGGCCTTTTATTCTGGCAATCTCAACGAGGACGACTGCATTCTTCAGATCGACCACCCGGCCGACCACGATGTCGCCCGTCTTAAGCATTGGCGGGGTCTCCATTACGGGTAGGACTCGTACCGTCCGGTCTTTCTTGTCAGTTTCGACTTTTCCCGTTATAGTGGCGAGTATCTTACCTCGCTCTTCATACGTCCCGTCGCCTGGTAAGTATTCTTCAGAAGCGCCTATAATGTCCCCTGGTACAACCAAATCCGTCATTTCTTATCTTTCCTTCCTTGTTAGATTCAAGAACAATAATTCAAAGAACGACTTCGATTCGATAAATTATCGCGTCTACGTATCGTACTTCATCTTTATGAAACTTAAAGGTATGTGCAATGGGCAGTTTGACCTTTATTGCGTCAGTAACGCGGTTCGGCTCGAGAAAGCGCCTTACAAAGCCGTCTACGACGGAATTGTGAAGTAAGTAGATGACTTTGCCCACACGTACTGACTTGCTTAAGAACGGCCTATCACTGCTCCGCTTCTGGGCTCCGAATGGGGGATTCATAACGACCGTGTCGAACGAACCTTCAAAGTCTTCTATACGGCTATTTAGCCAAGAAACGTGCGCACCGAGTAGCTTCGCATTCGTTCGAGCGAGGTCAAGTGCTCGCTCGTCCGAATCGACGCCCGTCGCAACGCCCCCCAGCAGCGCCGCGCCCAGGGCAAGGACGCCAGTCCCGCAGCCCAAATCTGCCACTTTCAGCCCGGCAATGTCACCTCGCAAGTAGGCAAAATAAAGAAGCTGAGCGGCAATGGGTGCTGAAGTAGTGTATTGTTCGCGCGCAGCAGAAGGGGATTCAAACGCTTGCACCCGTTCGAGGATGATTTCAAGCTGACGCTGTTTCATCTTGACTGACGTTGCAGGCAAAGCAACGCGCTGCGCGATGGCAAAAATTGCGGCGATTGCGAGGCGCTATCCCTTGGCGCGAGGCTTATCGCTTTCTGCTTAACAGGTATGCTACAACAATCAATCCGGCTAAGGCAACGGGTATTTCGAACCCAGGGAGGGGATTGCCGCTCGAACCGCTTGATTTGGCCGTCGCGCTACTCTGCGCAGTGCCGTTGGCGCCCTGGTTCGTTGATGTAGGCGCGATATTAACCGCCTTGTTGACTCCAGCGTATGCTGTCGCCTGTGTCGTCAAGTTGCCTGCCGGATTGGTGCCTGTTACGGTGACGCTAAGCGTTTGGTTATTCGCGAGCGTCTTGCTGGCGATTCCGGTCCAAGCCACATACATGTGATGCACCTCGTTGGGCTGAACGGAGACGTCAGTAGGACTTCCCGTGATTTGGCTTAAATTAGCTGAAAACAGACTATCCACACTTGTATCGTTGACGCCGGGGTTTTGAGCCGTGGGATTATCGGTCAGATGACAAAGGCGACAATTACCCGTTACCATGGCTATGACAGAGAAAGCGTTCCCTGTGTTGACGAGCCCTTTAGCGGACGTTCCTTGTGCTCCGTAAACTGCTGGAACTATGTTCAGCGGAGCGTTGTTAACAGTCAATTCAGTTGTCCTCGTGGGTCCGTTGGGATCCACGACCTTAACGATGTACTGCCCAGGGGAGAGCTGTGGAGTCAGCCACGAGAAAAGTATGTAACCATTGGTATGGTTGTCAGCGTCGTTCGCCCCGCCGTCAGTGACGTTCGCTATTTTGATCCACGACGAACCGGCGTCGTCAGCCAGGCCATTTTTATTGGCGTCATAGTAATAATAGAGCGTAACCGTGCTTCCGTTTCGCGCAACGTTCGCAGACACGAGGACCCTGTCGCCTGAACTAATAGTTGTGGGTTGAAGTTGTGTGATAGTCGTTGCGGACGTGGGGGTTATAACAGCGCTTAGTATCAACAAGACTGTCATCGAAGATAGGAGTAGTAGCATCTTTTTGTTCGGCGAGCGTGGCATCCTGATTACCTCAAATAGTTTCTCAACCATTATCGGCAAGTTCATATATAAAACATTCGAGTGTCCTAATGCGGCACAATCGTTATAATCAAGAACTAGAGCCGCACCATTGCTAAATCGACGAGATATGTTTATTACTTTCGAGAACGCTAAAAAGAATAAGATGAAGGACTTCTTTTATCCGCGATCGATAGCTGTCATTGGCGCCGCACGAGAAGAGGACAAAGTGGGACATTCAGTGTTGAAGAACCTCCTCGATGCTAACTTCCAGGGAGAACTTGTTCCTATCAACCCGAGCGCCGATGAGATTTTAGGGTTAAAAACTTTTCACACGGCAAAGAAGGTCGATCTCGCAGTCATCGTCGTTCCAGCAAAAATCGTCCCCGCTGTTTTAGAGGAATCAGCGCGTGTCGGCGTAAAGGCATCAGTAATTATATCAGCAGGATTTCGAGAATCTGGCGCAGAAGGCGCAAAGCTCGAGGCTCAAATTCAGGAGATTTCCAAAAAATATGGGATTCGAATCGTCGGTCCCAACTGTTTGGGTATTATGAGCACTGGTGCCCACTTGAACGCCTCCTTTGCAAGCGAGTATCCGATCAAAGGTGGCATTTCGTTGATATCGCAAAGCGGGGCAATTTGCACATCGTTTCTCGACTGGGCGGCTAATGAAAGCCTTGGCTTTGACAAATTCGTGAGCGTCGGAAACAAGGTCGACGTAGCTGAGGCTGAGCTTTTGGACTACATCGCACGCGATCCTTCGACACGCGTTATTGCGCTCTACGTCGAGGGTATTGATAATGGGCGCGAGTTTATGCAGGTCTCGAAAGAGGTTTCGAGGCTCAAGCCTGTTATTGCGCTCAAAGCCGGCCGGACCGATATGGGGGCCAAGGCAGCCTCCTCTCACACTGGCGCGCTCGCCGGCTCAGATGCCGCGTACGACGCAGCGTTCAAACAGTCAGGGATTTTACGGGTGAATTCGATTGACGAATTCTTCGACGCCGCGAAAGCATTCTCGCGCTGCTCGATTCCAAAAAGTCCCGGTGTAGCGATCATAACGAATGGAGGAGGGCCGGGCGTACTCGCGAGCGACGCCAGCGGCGAGTGCGGCGTGCCGCTGGCGAGCCTCACGCAGGAGACAATAGAAGCACTGCGAAACGCGCTACCTCAAGAGAGCAACATCTACAACCCGATTGACATTCTAGGGGATGCGAAGCCGCGCCGATATTTAGAGACGCTCGAGATCATATTGGCCGATCAAAATGTCGGCGCAGTTATTCTGCTTCTCACCCCACAAGCTATGACGGAACCTGAAGAGACTGCCGACCTGATCAACAGGCTGTCGTTGCACGCAAGCAAACCCATCATAACCTCGTTCATTGGAGGAAAGGAGCTGAGCAGGGCGCGCGAAAAGTTAAAACACGGCAGAGCAGCGAACTTTAACAGTCCGGAAACCGCAGTCAGGGCGGCCCGTAACCTCATCAAGTTCAGGGAGATTGCGACGTCCTCAGCGGGCGCATCGACGCAGCTAAGACGCGGGCAGAATCGTGCTGCATTTCTCCGCATTGAAGGAGTTCGGTCTGAGGGACGAACGGCTTTGACAGAAGAAGAAGGCAAAGACGTGCTGCGAGCTTACGGGATCAAAGCCCCTGCAGAGAGAGTCGTTGCTAGGCGGGACAAAGTCATCCAAGCGGCACGCGAGATCGGATATCCCCTCGTCATGAAGGTAAGCTCGCCAGACATTGCCCACAAGACTGACGTAGGGGGGGTCATCACGGACATAAGCAACGACAGGGCGGCTAAAAACGCTTTCGATCAGATATATGCCAACATCAACAAGCGCATGCCCCAAGCGCGAATCCGAGGGGTGATAATCCAAGAGACGGTGCACGGCGAGGAGGTCATCGTTGGGGTCACGTGCGATCCCCAATTCGGACCTCTTATCACCTTCGGTTTAGGAGGCTTGTACGTGGAAGTACTAAAAGACGTGTCGCATAGGTTGGCGCCAATAACCGTCGCCGAAGCAAAGCAGATGATCGCAGAAGTCAAATCATACCCGATTCTGCTGGGTACGCGCGGCAGAAAGGCCCTCGATATTAACGCGGTGGCTGATACGATCATGCGGGTCAGCCAAATCAGCCAAGACTTCGAAGAAATCCAAGAAATAGAGATTAACCCGCTGATGGTTCAAGAAGAAGGCTGCATTGCGGTGGACGCGCTCGTGGTGATAAGCGCGAGACAGTAGTATTACCTAAAAACTTGAGAGGTGAATAACTTGGGATCTAAGTGCGATGTACCGACACTTGTCATAAGTTCAGTATCTGAACGTTCTGGTAAAACTATAATCGCTTTAGGCCTTGCTTTGAACTTTACAGGAGTACTGGGGTTCTATAAGCCTATCCGCGAGAATCTCATCGCAATTGACGGAAATCTGGTCGAGGAGGACGCGTATCTGATGCGGAAGGTCCTCAACTTAGAAGAAGAGTCGCTGCTTTCGCCTTTTACGTATAACCTATTTAAAGGCATCAACGCTGAGGATATCATCTGCGGCTTAAACCGCATTTGCGGTGACAAACAGGCAGTTTTGCTCGAGGGGACGAAAGATATTAGCACAGGGTTCATTCACGACGTTTCAAGCATCCAGCTTGCTCGAAAACTCGACACCGAGATCTTACTCGTGACCGACATTTACTCGCTCGATAAGGTAGCAATGACCAAACTTCTTCTCGAAAAGCTCAAGGTCAAGCTCAAAGGCGTTGTATTGAATCAATCTCAAGATCCTGGATTCGAAAATTACATGATTAAACGAGGAATAAACATTGTCGGGTCAATCCCGTTCCTAAAGGAGTTAAAAGCCCTCCACACCTACGAAATAGCCGAAGAACTTGGTGGAAAAGTCATAGTCGAGGGAGAGGACCGCCTCATCGAGAAGGTCATGATCGGGGCCATGACGCCGGAATCTGCACTCAAGTACTTCAGACGGGTTCCCGCGAAGGCGGTGATCACCGGAGGTGACAGAGCCGATTTGCAGCTTGCCGCGTTGTCGACTTCGACGTCGTGCCTTGTGCTAACTGGAGGACTATACCCCGCCAATCACGTGATCGCGCGAGCACAAGAACTCGGCGTAAGCGTGATCCTGGTTCACTTAGATACGCTTACGGCAGCCGAACGCGTCGAGAGACTTACAGCGCGCATTGATCCATCCGACAGCCGCAAAATCAGCTTGATAAAAGAAACCGTTCGACAGAACCTCGATACAGGTGCACTATGGGAGTAGCGCTTTCGGAGCGCGACAGCGTGCAATCGGCTAGAAACAATTCAGCTGAACGACAGTTGCTAAGCGCCCCTCTTTCCCCGTATCTTGTTCCTGAGCGCCTTTTTCGACGTCACATCGCCGACAACAAACCCATCGGCATCGGATTGCGGCACGTCCTCGGTTGAACGAGAAGAATTTTTCGCCGTGGTTCTTCGCGGTTCTTCAGGCGCCACTTCAGATGCGTCCACTTCTATCCTTCTTGATGGCTGTCGTCCAGAGACTGAGTCAGACGCAGTATCGTGTGGGCGGTCTGCTGACGGTGACTTACTCAATGCAGGTGGATCAAACACGCCGCTGCCTCCAGCCGGGTAGCCGTCTCTCCTGAAATGATCTTCCTCGTAGCGGTCTTCTCCTGACCTGTTTTGCGAGAAGACAAAAAAGAGCGCAATCGTTATGAGCGTTGTAATTGCAATTACAAAATATACCCAAGTATTGAGCTGGGTTAGAATATCACCAGCGTTATTCGTCTGACCCCCCGGATCTCCTGCTTTTCCTGCTGCTGCGCTAGTGGAGGCGGGGCTTACGATTGTGAGCGTTGCCGCGTTTTGCTGTGTATCATAAGGGGGTGTCGCCTGATTTGATGGATCTGTGCCGTTCTTATAAACGACCACACCGATTGCATAACTACCCGCCGGCAAACCCGTTGGCGTGAACGTTACGGAACGCGTTTCGTCTACCTTTAACGCTACCACGGTGCTGTCTGAGGTGACGTTTGCGCCCGCCGTGTTCTTATAAATAACGTCAACTCGGACCCCATCGAGAGCGACTTTCCCGTTTTGTAGCGTAACGATAACTTGTGGCGCCACAGCAGATTGTCCAGTAGTAGCAGTTTTGACCGCGGCGATTTTGACCGACGACGCCGCGGCTTGTTGCGGCGCTAACGGATTGATGTCGTCTAAACGCTTTGTGAAGTTGTTGTATAGGCTGTCAATTTGGTTGAAAATGTTCCCGCCCGTATCTAGCTGTGCGACAGTTGATTGGTGTGGGATGAGCACTGTCGCTTCTGCCATTGGTGCAAATGCCACAAGCACGATAAATGCCCAACTCAGTGACAGTGCCAGCAATGCGAATCGACGCATATCCTAAATCAGCCTTCTTCTTTGCGTGTACGTTCTATTCCAAGGACTTAACGATTGTGTATGGCACGTCGCGTCGCGCGGAATCACAACGACGGAAGCGAAAGCCACCCACTATCTAAAAAAGAGCCGCGTCGGCGTTATTGCCGTTAGAAGGCTTAACTTTTATAAGCACGCGGTTGCCTGCACCACCCCGTTTAAAGCAAGACCTTGACGAGGTCTGAGTCCTTTATGATCCCTTCAAGTTTTTCATCTGCGGTGACAACGGGTAAAAGCTCAACGTCGAAACGCCGCATTTGTCTCGCGCATTCGCTTATTCCTGTTTTGTGATAAATTGATTCGTATTCGGCCATCATTATGTCCTTTACGGGCACGCTCGGAAGCTCTACTCTGGAAACACCATAGTACAGCCTCATCGTATCCCTGACCGCTTCCCAGGTCCACGCGTCCTCATCTGAGCCAGCGGATAGATCCGCCTTCTCTGTTGTGTCTTCAATTTTGCTGGCTTTCAAAAGGGCACTTTCTGTAACGATGCCAACAACCTTGTTTGCCGAATCAAGCACAGGGCTCGCGTCAGCATTTGCGAGTTTCATGATTTCGCCTACAACATCCACCGGCGTCATTTCCCAAACTGCGACTATTTCGCGAATGATATATTCATCAACGGGTGTCCCAATATCCATATCCGCTATGGCGCTTACGATGTCGGTTACCGTAATAAAGCCGACGAGTTCCGAGTCATCCACAACTGGCATCCGCCTGAAGGTATTTTCTACGAGAATATGAGCCGCATCGTTGATGGTCGCATTCGGAGACACGAAAACGGGCTGTCTCGTCATGAGAAGTGCTATTTGGTCCTCCTCAGGGTTTCGAAATATGTCTCCCCGCGTGACTATTCCTACGAGCTTGTGATTCTTCACAACGGGGACGCTTGTTACCCCTCTGTCCTTCATGATTTTGAGCGCCGTATCTCGCGATCCTGGAACCTCAGCGAAGACGACGTCCCTCGTCATCACATCTTCGACTTTTATCATCGTTAAGCCTCTTTACCCGCGACCTAGCGCCGACTGGTCGCAGCCGCGAGGGCATAGCTTTGAAATCGGTAGCATAAATACCCATTCGTAGCGCCGACCAATCTGAGTGGGTGTGCGTTGCCTGCTGGCCGCGAAGCCTCGCAGGCTCCAGTTGTCGAAGCTCACGCTCAAGCGCCTCGCCCTCCGTGAGTGAGAAGAGCGATGTCATCGGGCCGAGCTCTTCTGACCACACTACTTATAATGTTCTTAGTCCCAAAGAGGTTGTTTGATCGGTCGTTGATAACTAGGAGATTGGCTTTCTTGCCAAGATCAATAGAGCCAATTTCGTCAGCAATCCCCAGTATCCTAGCATTGTTTAGCGTTGCCATTTCGAGCACTTTGCGGTCGTCGCGCAAAAACGCTTTTGAGGTAAACTCCATTTCTGCAAACATGTTTAGTGAATTGAGCATCACGTTGTCCGTCCCGAGCCCAACGATGGTCGTCTGTACCATTTGAGCTATTGGTGGGTGCCTAAAAGACGATCCGACGCCAGTTACCAGGTTCGACCGAGGACACACCACAATGGGAATGCCGCTTTCAATCTGGTGCTTTGATGCGTACGTCATGTGAATGAGACAATCGGGATTCAAAGCGATCGCAGCATCAATATCAGACTCATCTTTTTCGCCTGCGTGCATGGCAACAAACTTGCCGCGTGTTTGTGCCTTGTCGATCATCGCCATGAGTGATGAACTGCTGACATCGCGACTTCCGCTTACCCCAAGGCCGTGCGCGATATCAAGAATGGTATCAATTTCATCTTCTACTATATAGTCCCGTCCATTGCCTGGCCGACCAAGAATCATAACTTGCACTTTTTTTACTGAATCGATTGCAGTTTTTAGCGCGTTAGCGCCGACGACGCCCCCCTCCCTAAAATCGGCAAGCATGGTCGTCCCACTCGCGAGAGCGTCTAGCAGTGATCTCCGCATCGCCTCGATCAAGACTTTCGGTGCTGCGTCGCGGAGTGCGCGGTGCTTCAACCCGTGAGGAGGTTTTACCAGCCTATCTAAGCTACTGAAAGGTACGTCTTTGATTATAGAATCTCCAAGATGGGTATGCGCATTGATCAAAGCGGGCATGATGATTCCGCTTGCCCTGCAGGTATCTGGCTTAACATTTGACCGTTCTTCTATTTCGGCGATTCTGCCTGATTCCACGTGGACGTAGCCCGTTATCACATTAAAATCGCTGCCGTTTAGAATCCGTCCACCGACGACGTAGTCCATAGCAACGTATAAATCATACCAAACTGTATTTGAAACTATGCCGAAAGGGAAGCGCAAAACAGCGGGACCTATGTCGAGCGCTGGTTTGGTGAGATACTATGAATCAGAAGACAAGAACGCCATACATGTCAACCCCCGCTCAATCCTCATCGCGTGCGTCCTCTCAGCAGCAATCATACTGGCGCTAAATTTTATGGTTGCTCGGTAGCAGGCGCTGTATTTAGCTTTTTTTGTCAAATGAGCGGCTTTAAGACAAGTCGATCCGGCTTCAGGCGGGTCCAGAGCATTTCTGTTAGAAGATTTTCAACACTGCTGCCTAGAAAGCATCAAAGAAACACTCAGAAACGATTTGCATTTTGACGTCGGTCAACATGCTCTCGCGCAGGTCACACTGGATCTCAATTCTGCGTGAAATACATCTGGTGGAGAGTCTGGCCGCCTCAGTCTTTTTTTTCAAAAGTTGTCAATGGAAGAGGAATTCGCAACTTTAATTGCGTTGTTGAATCCCGAAACGCGGTTTTCGCGTGCTGTTCAACCAAAAGCAGGCGTTGTTTCGACACGCCCCCCGTTAGAGATTCTTTACTACGAAGTTGATTCCTCAAAAAAAATTTAGGGCAGTCGGCATCTATGCTGCCGCCCCCCTAAGATTCCCAGCTTAACTCCCGCGCGCTTCTGGTGCTTGAAGTAAATAGCACTCCGCTTGGCGCGGCGGCCCTACAACAAGAGAACGCCCGCGCCGCATTTAGGATTGTCCGGCGTGTGCAAGACGAGTCTCGTCAATAGGAATATAAGCTTGATAATCTCGTGCTTGCGAAACTGTCGGAAATTTATGCGGTCGACTGCCTCAAATGTGGTCGACTGCCCAAATGCAAGGATCCACTTCAACAAGCGTTCGACTACGATCTGACGAGCATTATTAACAGCTTGGACCGCAAGCTTAATCCCGGCGACGTCCTTGTGACGGCAAAGCAATTGACCGTGCCAGAAATTGCGGCCGCGGTAGCGCTGCTAGGTTATAGCTGGTGCCCAAATTGATGCGCTGGCTGACAAGGATTTCAGCAATTAAATAAGACCAGCAGCAGAATATTTTTGACCGTTTCAAAAAACTGTAGGTGTCCGCTTAGTTCTGCGGGCGTTGTTTTCCAAAGGCGCCAACGGTAGGTCTGACCGGCGCAGTGTAAGAACTTAATAGTAGAGATACAATTACAAACGCAGTTTCATGGTCCGCTTAACACGAAATCTTATTCGAATCTCGTTTTTGGTCGTCATACTCCTATTAACGGCTACCTACGGCATGGCAAGCGTGCGGACGCAGAGTGATCCCTGGCTCGCTCCCGTTGTGACTAGCGGAGAGCTCAACTCTACCTTATGGATAAAAGCTAACACGCTACCTACAGCTCATTTTGAGGCGGACATCTTCGGCGGAGAGCTAATAATGGGAATGACCACCCGCATTCCTATTGTGGGTGGCGACTGGTCCAACGCACCAGATCCCATCTCAAATATGAATGCCTCGCAGCAGATCTACCAAGCGTCCAGCGCGAGCGAGGCTTACGCTTTATGCAAACAATACGACTTGAGCTATGTTTTCGTTCCGCTCAACAGACAAGTTTTCTGCGGATTTGGCTGGATATCGGTTAACGCAACCAAATTTGAAAACAGCGAATACTTCAAGCTCCAATATTCAAATCAGGATGTTCAAATCTATCAAGTGGCTTGACAAAGCAAAAATTCGCGATCGTTTGACATCGCTTGATGCTGGGACCGTTCTCAGATACGTCGTCATTGTCACTCTATTCATCTTGTTTGTGAGTTACCGTCTGAATGTCCTAGGGGGCTACGTGATACCTACGTACGGAAACACCATGTATCACGTAGGAATAGAACGGCTGACGCTGGAATCGGGGCACTACCCGACCCAAGAGCTCTCATACAACGGGGGCTTTCCGAACTTTTACGTTCCGGCATATCGGCTGCTCATAGTGTCGCAGTCGGCGTTTTCCGGAATAGATCCAATGGTGATGTCAGGCCTGATGACGATCGCGCTGGCGATGGCCGTATTCGGTGTTATTTACACATTCTCGAAGCAGCTTGTAGGAGCGAGCGCAGCCGTTTGCGCTCTATTCTTCCTCACGCTGTCGCCGGATATAACGATCTTCACGATTCGGGCCCTGCCAGAGCTCCTTGGGCTCGTTATGTTTCCGCTTACCCTCTTTTTTATTCTAAAAAACAGAACGGAGGGGCCTTTTCAGTTTAACGGATACGTGGCGCTCTCCGTCATCGCAGCCGCAGTAACGGCGTTGACGCATCAAATCACGCTTCTAGTCCTAGCCCTCGTTTTGGCTGTGTACGCCCTCACACAGATCAAAAATAGAAGCGAGTTTCTTAAGGCAATTTTCCCGCTCGTTGCAGCGATTGCAGTCTATGGATTGTGGCAAGTCTACTCCTTGCATACCTTAAGCATTCTGGGGATAGCTCAAGTCAAATATCACGAAGGCACCCCGGTCGATTTCTTCGCGAGCGCGTTTAGAGTGGGATTCTTCGATCAAGCTGGACTGCTAGTCCTTCCTTTTACCGCGATCGGGCTTGTCTGGCTTGAAAGAAACAAGGTCGACAAGCGGTTCTTGTTGTACTCGTGGATCATAGCCTCGCTCTTGCTTACAAAGAACGATTTGCTCGGAATTGATATATTCATGGACAGATTTCTGACCTTCTTCATTGAGTCGTTGGTTGTCGCAGGCGGAATTGGAGCATTTGCGGTCCTGCAGTTCCTCGACGCCCGCGTCGGAAGAGCCATTGAGAGGCACCCAGAAACGTAAGTGTACCATGATAAGACCGCAGCTCATTCCATATCAGTGCTGGACGGCAGCAATTGGGGTACTCCTGCTGCTCCCTTTACAGTCCGTCTCACTTCCATTACTCTTTATCCTGCCTGGTCTGGGCTTCTATGTGCTTTATAAAGCGGGCAAGCAGATAGGCCTTTTAGAGGCCATAAGTTACTCCATTTCCCTAACGCTCGTGTTAGTGCCGACCGCGGCGACAGTGCTGTACCTTACGGGCGTCGGCATCGCAATGACTGGAGCAGCACTTGGGCTCGCAGTCATCACAGCCTCCATATTGTCATTTGTTTTTCGAAAAAATAGCGTAAAACCGCCCGAGAGCAATATTACGACAGACCGGCGGCGTCACAAGTTGGCGTTTGTCGCGCTTCCTATTCTGCTCGCCATTGTGCTCGCGCTCGTAGTCAGCGTTCCCCTCTCTAAGTCACCAGTCGTTAACGATGAAGGATTGGTGATGAATCCCACAGAAGCGGGTGACCTGAACTTCCACCTTTCCATTATAGCACGATTCGTTGAATCCTCACACATACCGCCCGAAAATCCGTATCTCCCATCACACTATGTAGTCTATGATTTTTTCATGCACGTCTACGTGGGGACGCTGAGCATCGTGACCGGCATTAGTTCCCTGACGATCTTCAAGATCACGATCCCACTTCTCTTCTTTGCGCTTTCAATAAACATCTACGTACTGTGTCGAAGGACGTTTAATAACGCGACTGCATTAATTTCTATGATTCTGTACACGGTCGGCGGGGGGCTCGCCTGGATTTTGGTCCTCGCTCAAAGGCCGAGTGATGTTTTTCCTTACCTGATTTATCAATTTACCGACACTGCGGCTGTTAAATATGATCAGACTCTGCTGTACTTTTTGCTGCCACAACCACAAACATTTGCTTTGGTAATTCTTGTATTTGCGTTCATTTTGTGGGTGACGCTGATAAAGGACCTTAAAGCGCGAAATTTGTTGCTTTTGGGGCTCACGCTGGGCGTGCTGCCCTATTATCATCTCATAACTGCGTTACCATTGTACTTAGCAGTCGGCACCTACGTGATTTACAAATATGCAAGAAGACAAGTTACGTGTGCGCAATATCACGCTGGCGCTCTCGCAGTTGGTGGTGCAATCGCGTCGCCTCTTCTATTCTTGCTTATCGGGGGACCATCTCAAGTTGCAGTGGCATTTTCAACTTATTCGCTCTTTTTCATTTTGCTAGTGTTTGGTCTTATCGCAATTCTTGCTGGTACCGGAGCTTATCGGTCATTGAACAATGAAGCAAGCAAACCGATCCTGTTTTTCGCTTTTTCCGCGATAATAGCCATGAATATCATAGCCCTCCCACTAACTGATAACAGCTACCGGTTCTTAGTGTTCTTGTGGCTTCCAGTCGCCCTTTTTGCCAGCTACTATATTTCGGCCGCGGTCGGCAGATTGAGAGCCACACGCTTTTCATCGGCAAAGACATCTCTCAAAGTACTGGCCATTGTGGCAGCACTTGTGCTTGCGCTTCCCACGTCGTATCTGCTTTGGGATTTTTACAACAACAACGACTCATATGTTCTCGCCTCACCAGCTGAAGTACAAGCCTTGCAGTGGATAACGGTAAATACCCCTAAGGACGCAATCTTTCTCGAAGCGCCGTCCACTTTTCCGCGCATTCCACTAGAGACCGGACGAAGGGTGGTTTTTGCAGGCCCAATCTATACGCTTCAGTACAACGGCATTAATTTACAAACACAGATTGATGCACTCATGAACGCGCGCAACCCCGAATCCTTGAGCCTCGGCCTTACGCAGTACAACGTGTCGTACATTTTTGTGGGTTCGCGCGAGCAACAGTATCCGATTGCTACCACGGTCAAAGATACTAAGTATTTTCAGAGCGTGTATTCAAATCCTATGGTTACGATATACAAAGTGAAGGGCAGTTAGGCCCCGATTACCGAGCCGCGGGCTGTTGAAGACTTTGTATTGCAACGGGAGAACCTCGACGTGTACATTGGCTTTTCAAGCATCTTGCTGTTCATTCTTGGAATAATCTACTTGATTTTGCTTCCGGGCTATTTAATCCTTGTCGGCCTCAAAGTACGCGATCTTGACGTGATTGAGACGCTGGCCACATCTTTTGGCATAGGGGTGGGGGTCCTAACAGCAATTTCAGTCGCACTCAGCTTGACGGGTAGCGTAGGCCTGACGGCTTCGACCCTGGTGCCGGCCAACGCAGCAGTTTTAGGTGCGTTGTGCTTAGCTTTAGTTTATGTAAGACACAAGCGTGCAAAGTAACGAACTAACAGTCAAGCACATCAGAATCGCGAGAATCGGAAGCTGGCGCAAGTCAAGTGAGCTATGAAGGAAATTGAAGTATTTTTCGTCGGAAGGGCAAATGCAGGTAAGTCAGCGGTACTTAAAGAGCTTTTTGGGCTAAAAACGCGAATCGGAAGACGTCCGGGCGTGACAAGAGCGCCGGTGAGATATCAACTTGATAGTTTCATAGTCATAGATTTGCCTGGAATCGGATTCCGGCGTGGGCTGAATGGTTACCGACGCGTGCTAAGCGACGTTATCGAGGGCGAACGGCACAAGCGGCGACCACGGTCATTAGGCGTACAAGTCATCGACGGAAAATCATTCCTGGAGATCACGGAACGGCATTCTAAGCCTCTTGACGTTGATTTATTCGAGTATTTGCTCGATTTCGAGATTGACCCTATAATCGCAATCAACAAAATGGACAAGATCAAAGAGCATGAAGCCAGCCTAGATAAGATAGTGTCGCGACTCGGAATGCTCCCTCCTTACAAACAGTGGGCCGACCGCGTAGTGCCGATCAGCGCTAAGAGACACGACGTTGCGCAGCTCAAATGGTTAATTTCGCATCGGCTACAAGACATGAAAAACAAAATCCGGGAAAGCGAGGTGTTATAGCTTAGTTCAATAACGCGTGCCGCGGCCTCACCTCTGGAGCACCTCCGTTCATTTCAATCCCGCTTTTTGTCGCCGCGCCCGCCGCAGCACTCATATATTTGCACCTTTTCACAGGCACATACGCTGCTTTTTGGCAATATCGCTACTTCTGGTCCTGAACTAGCGATCCGAATTAATCCACATTAAAAGTCGGTATCTTTGCCCGTTTTATTTTGCTAGGCTTACTAGCATTATCTTAGGCAACGTATTTGATGTCTGAAGAGAGACCGTGTAACCGTGCCTCGCCAGTTTACAGCTGCTTTCGATTTGGAAGGGCCCTTGTCTCCGCAAGATAATGCATACGAAGTAATGCACTCAATCAAAGACGGACCCGCGCTGTTTGAAGTTTTAAGCAGATATGATGATTATCTCGCTATTCGAAACAGACCCAACTATGAGCCTGGCGATACACTGCAGCTTATAGTTCCTTTTATGATCGTTAACGGAATAACAGAGCAAGATGTTCGAAAAGCCTCCTCTCGAGCGCAACTGGTCGGCGGCGCCATAGAGCTTATCAAGTGGCTGAAGGACGAAATGTGGAACGTGCATATCATCTCAACTAGCTACGAGCAACACGCTTACAATGTAGCTTCAAAGCTTGATGTTGAGCGTGAAAAAGTGCACTGCACGCGCTTTCCCTTAGATTCGTTGTCCGACATGCTAGAAGAACGCGAGATAACGTTAATCCAAGAGATTCAAAACCAGATCCTCTCGTTTTATTCCCACGCTAACGACGCAGAGACCTCAACATTTGGGGGATTGGCAACCCAGCTTGATGAGTTCTTCTTTGAAATTGCACCTCGTACTCGAATTAAAGCGATCTTCGACCAGATCACAGTAGTAGGCGGTAAGCGAAAAGTTCGGGCCTTGATGTCAGCGATCGGCGTGGGCAAACAGACAGACACTGCGGTAATCGGAGACAGCATTACGGACTACAAAATGCTTCAAGAGATTCGAAGGACGGGCGGGATTTCTATTGCGTTCAATGCAAACTCTTACGCGTTACCCTATGCCAACATTGGCATGGCGTGCGCTGACATTCGTCCCCTTTACCTCGTTTTGACCGCGTTCCGAGAGGCCGGACTCAAATCGGCATTTGACTTGGCCACGTTATGGGAACTTGAGTGTCGGGAATTCGTGAGAGACCCGCGCCTAGTACCAAAACACGCCTTGCGACCTGAGCTAGCGCGTTTTTTCGCTAATGCATCTGACGACACAGAATTTCCGCGTTTGAGCGTTCTGGACAAGAGAGACAAAGAACAACTGCAACAAATAGCAGTAATACACACCAAATTTCGCAGCCTCATCAGAGGACAAGAGACTGCGCAGCTCGGTTAATAGCCAAGTACGGCAAACGCGAGGCACCTTTGGCCGCGCTTGGTTTAAATACCGCGTAAACAAGGGAACTGCGCTTGTGATACGTGAGCCTCCTGAAAACCGGAGCACGCAGACGCTTTTTAACCGAGCTAATCGGACGGCGCTGCTTTACGTGGCACATTTTACGACTGGGCGCAACTCACTTCAGACAGCAGCAGGCTATTCCTCCCCTTTCTGAACCTTCAAAATCTCATCGAGCGGCTTGGGACCGCTTTTTCCTACCACGAGATTAATCTGACCGGTTTCTGCAGAAATGACGCGACCGCGGACGCTCTTGCGCCTTCTTATCCCTGTTTTTTTCGGATGATACCCAACGCCCCCAGAAAGAAGCAGCCTTTTCCGGACCGTCCCGGGAAGATCTCGCCGCATAGCTACGCCATCTTTGTCTGAGCCGCCAGTTATTACAAGCGCATAATCGCTTAGTCCGATCACATCACCATCTAGTGAGTCCCCGATACCTAGACCAAACAGCTTGTTTGCTTTCGCACCTGACACTTCCATCTTGTGGGCGCTCTTCTTGCCTGGGTCGGATATGATTAACCTAAATTCCGCCATTCACATTACTCTCCTCTTTGTTGGCCCGCTGTGCACGAATGCCTGGATAATTTGAAGATCAAACGAGCGGGGGATTCACTTGGCCCAAAATGGGTTATCTTTGCGCCTGATCGTCAAAAACTCATCGAACATCAGTCGCTCACTTTGGTCAAGCGCATCGTAGAGTTCTTGCTCCATTACCTTTGCGTGCTTTTCTGGCACATCGACGTAGAGTACGTCCCCCTCATTTATTTGTCTTCCGACTGTGGGTCCATCAATAGAGACTGCGACCTCTTTCCCTGCACCTATCTCGCTGACGTTCTCACCTCTATCTTGCATGCCTTTCAGTGTGCCGACCCTGGCCCCATCTTCTCGCATCAGGTAGACACCATTCCGCAGTGTGCCGCCCAACACCTGAATGCCAACTATGGCTGGTTTATTTTGTCTGAAAACGTACCCAGGCAGTATCTTGAATTTGCCGGGCCTCACGATAGTCTCGTAACGCTTTTTGCCGTACAGCGTTTTTTGTTTTTCGACCCAGGTCTGGTACTCCTCGATTAAGCCGTAGATCACGTCGTTAACGAATAAACGAACTCCCGACTTCTCGGCTGCTTCTTTGGCGTCGGGCAAGACATGGACGTTGAAGCCAAGCACAACGGAGTACAATGGGTCACTTGTGGTCTCCGCTTCAGTAACGTCTCGACGAGAGACGTCCCCTAGATTTGCTATGCTAATTGGGACTTCAATGTGACTTAGCTCTCCTGCAAGCGCTTCTAGGGCGCCGATAGTGTCTGCTTTGATTATGACGCCTATATCCTGAGTGCTGATCGCCATTTCACGCATTTCAGATTCGATGCCAGCGACGACTTCATCAGTATCATCTGTTGTAACCCTAAACGGCGAACCTGCAAGCGCGTTTTCAATGCCTGGAGCTGCTATCTTCACTCCCGCGGCTGCAGTCACTGTCCTAACCCTCTTAAGAGCTCCCGTTGATTTTGGCCTTAGCAACGCTCTGATTTTCGTGACGATTGGTCGTCCCAACGCACCGATTACGATCCGATCACCGGCATGGAGAACGCCATCGTATATGATGGCATCAAGGGTCGTGCCGAACCCTTTTTCTTCTTTGATTTCTATTACCGTGCCAAGTGCAGGACCGTCGGTGTGAAGCCTCAAATCCTTGTCGAGGAATCGCTGCGCGAGACCAAGCGAAACCATGAGGAGGTCCGGGATGCCTTCGCCCGTTCGCGCGCTTATTGGGACAACGCCTATGTTTCTAGTGAAATCTCTAACTCTGTCGTACCGATCTGAACTAAAACCCAAATTATAGAGCTCCTCTATAAGCGCGTATATTCTATCGTCAAGGAGGCGTTGAGTCCGCTCGCTCTGGAGCTTAAATGCTTCGGTGAACATCATGTTATCACGGGAAAGCCATCCGTGTATTTTGTCAATTTTGTTAGCCGCAACGATAAAGGGCGTTTTGTAGCGTTTCAAAATATTGAGACTTTCTGTGGTCTGCGGCAGGAAGCCCTCGTTAATGTCAACAACAAGTATTGCGATGTCTGCTAAAGCGCCTCCGCGTGCGCGCAGTGTCGTAAAAGCGTGATGGCCAGGCGTATCGATAAATAGCAGCCCAGGGAGGCGTATACCTTCCAGGAGCGAACCGCAAAGCCGTGCAATAACGTCTAACGGGACTTCAGTTGCGCCGATGTGCTGAGTGATTAGGCCAGGTTCTTGGGCAGCAGTACTGGTGCCGCGAATCTTGTCAAGCATCGTCGTTTTACCGTGATCCACGTGACCGAGCACTGCAACAATAGGTGTCCTGAGGTTATTTGGCATAAAAAGTCCCAACCTACATCAGCATCTGCGCTTAAATGCCTTGCGTTTAGGCTGTGTTGTGATTTGGACCGGGGTGACAATATTTATGGTTTGGGAGCGAAGAATGTAGCTGCATTATTGCGGTAGTGGTGTAGTGGCAGCACAAAGGCTTCCCAAGCCTTTAACCCGGGTTCGAGTCCCGGCTACCGCATTCTCTAGCTCGATGCACTTGTGGTTACCGTGAGGCATGTTTCCTAAAAACGAGACCACGGCGTCAACTGGTGCCTTCATAGGGGGTTTACACAAGCCTAAGTAGCCTCGAGAGAGGAACGTAGAAGTGGCCTTGCTTAAACTGCGAAAGATGTGCCGATTAGCGGTTGACTCGTTCCGTTGCTAGTTTTACGTCATTTGCCGAGATCGTTTTTCGCTCCGCGCGCTTCGTTAGCGAAACGGCCTCTCTGGCAACGTCGCTGCCATAGTCCTCAGCTTTCTCGGCAATCATTTTCACTGCCTTACGATTGGCCCTTTCAGCTCCAGCAACCTTCATAATTCGCAAAACGACTGCTAGTGGAATTTCTGCCATATTTATCGCTTTCCTTTAAGATCGTTGCGCATAAAAAAGTTATGATTCACATTCTGTCGATTAATGGGCCGCGGAATCCTCCGTGCAACCAACTTGCAAAAATTGATAACTGAATGCGCTAAACTAACATCCATCTTGTCGCGGGACACTTTCGTTGCTGAAATCAAAGCGTTGCCAACCACTAAGAGCTGTATAGCTGAATACGCGCTGCGGCTCGGAGGGGAGGGGCAATAGTGCACAAGCTCAGAGCAGAAGCATTGAAGCATCTCGCCCAGAACGAACAGAATACTCGACAGGCGTGGCTGAGGACTGACCTAGCCTGGCCCGCGCGCGCCTTTTGTAATGGGTGTGCCATTAACGCTCACAAAGATGTTTAAAACAGACG
>PLGY01000016.1 GCA_003139855.1 Candidatus Methanoflorens stordalenmirensis | reverse complement strand
ACGTACGTGTCTGCCGCGATGAGTGATTGAAGAGTGGCACGCGTGTCGACCCTGCGCACTTAAGCTCTAAACCTCTCACCGGGCCGAGAGGTTTTGGGGGGAAGTGCTCCCGAACTACTTACACGGCAGAACCTTAGAAGAGGATTCCGCGCGTCCGCGATGTTTTGTCGTCAGCGAGGCGTCCTGCCGGGCTTCTAGGCACTCTCGTCGCATCCGCCAATCGCCCAATTTCAAATAACTTCTTGTTAGATGCGGGGATTGTTGAGGCGTCAGCTCTCTCTCTGCAAGTTGCCCACCGCCAGTTACAAGCGTGTCCTACTCTTGATGGTCTGAAAAGTCACTCGGATTCTCTATGCGCCGCCTGATCTTATACGGATCCCGAAGATGAACGACTGTGCTCTTTCGGACTTTCATAGGTGATACCGCTGCGCTCACGACAACCTTTTTAAGTAGCTGTGGAGACCAAAAAAACACTCGTTTTAATGTTAATCGAAGCCAATTCACGCAAAATAAGGCGAAAAACGTAAGCGTGATGAAAGCGCAAAATACACGAAGTTTTAGTAGCTACCGTTTGCCGGACGTAGAATTCATTAGAGGACGCACATATCTCACGGTCGGACGAAAGCGTGATGGAGATAGAACGCCAACGATATCGGTTTAAGACAAAAGAAGTCTGGTTCAGCCCCCCTTTTGACGTAACTGGGTACCATCTCGTTGTATTCCACGCAGCCAAGCCAAAGCTGGATCTAGACGGCTTTCAAAGGGAAGCTGAGCCCACTTTGGTTATTGATCTAAATCAAGAACTTGAAACGATATGGAATAACATGAGCAAAACTTCGACTCGAGGGATTAGGGCCGCACAAAAGGCCGGGGTTGAAGTCAAACTGAACGAAAACTATGAAGAATTCCAAGACATGAATACCAGGTTTAGAAAGGCGAAAGGATTGCCCCAATACTCTTTCCCAACTGATGTTCTCAAGCGAAGCGGCCCGCTTTTTACTGCAGAGCACGACGGGGAGGTAGTTTCTGGCCTGGCATATTTCGAGGACGACTACACTATTCGATATACGGTAGGGGCATCCCCACGACTTGAAGTCGGCAAGGAGCGCGCCAGTCTAATAGGCAAAACGAAGCTTTTGCTAAACTGGGACGCCATCAACTATGCTAAACGCAAGGGGATACGAGAATATGATTTAGGAGGGTACTATACCGGCGATCGCGATAAAGAAAAGATGCGCATTAACACTTTTAAGAGACATTTCGGAGGCCAACTTGTCGAGCGGTACGCGTACACAAAGTATTACTCAAGGATGTTTCAGGTTGTCGGCAGACTTGGCTCTCTCTTGCACAGGAGTTGAAATCAGGATCGCTCCTAAGTCTTGGAGGCGCTACGCAATTGAATCCGCGCGAGCCCTCCTAAAATGAAGGAGAACCCACAACAAGTAGACTCAATGGCGTGAGTTCATCGAAGCGTTGTGCCCGGAGACTCGAGGATTACGCCTGAAAGAACTCTCTCCCTTAACAGGGAAACTCTGACCGAAAAAACGGTGGCGACGATCAGTATATGGAGCGCCCCCTTAGCTAGTACCGGGCAATTGCCTTTCGATGAGCGGTCAAAGAAGTAGTCATCTCCAGAGTTCCATCACACGTTCCCTCGCGAATGTTCAAGACAGCCGTGTTGCAAAAAAACAGACACTTGTCAAATCTAATCCTCATGCTGTTTGAATAGTTCTTGATCATAAGGCAAACAAGCGATTAGACATTCGTGCAATAAATGATAGCGTTTAAACACAAGAACAAGGACTGGTGTCTGGCGCCGTGCCCTCTCCACTTTGCATTGCAGAAGTCTAGAAATGCGGCGCTACGTGCTGAGAAAATACGTCCGACATCAAGCCCTGCGAAAAGGCGCCAAGGACAGTATGGCAGGATTGATGCATTCGCCCGTGCCCTCTCACGTCCTAGGGCCAGACTTGCGGCCTTGAGCTGCCTCTGTCCATGAGGGCGGCGCTCGGGTGAAAACGCTAGAGTTCCATAAGTGTCGAAGAAGCCCGAAAAAACGCGATCAAAATAGATATTTGATTGTCGGGCATAAGACGACAGGAGTGTGACTAATGGTTACGTCGCCGAAGGTTTCTATTATCGTCCCTACTCATAATTCAGAAAGGACCCTAGCTCGATGCCTCGAATCTATACGGAATCAGACATACAAAAACATCGAGCTAATAGTGACTGACGAGTTATCGAAGGATAGGACGGTCGAAATTGCGCGCCGTTACGCAGACCGCGTTTGCGTTACAGAGGCAAAGGAGCGTAGCGCACAAAAGAACCTTGGGATTAAGGTATCAACGGGAGAATTCATCTGTTTCATCGATTCTGACATGGAACTGACCCCCACCGTCATCGAAGAATGCGTGGAGCGCATTGCCATCGAAGAGCGCGTGAGCGGAGTGATCATACCTGAGCGATCGGTTGGCGCCTCTTTTTGGGTTAACGTCAGGGATTTTGAAAGGAGCTTCTATGCCGGAAGCCTGGTCGAGTCTGCACGATTCTTCCGCAGGGATTTGGTTGAGCGGGTCGGCGGATTTGATGAAGGCCTCATCTTCTTCGAAGAATCAGTCCTCCCCCAAAAGATCGAAAGTTTGGGGTACATCGTGACAGCCCGCGTCACGTCAGAGATACTGCATCACGAAGAAGGCTTTTCGTTGTGGCAGCATTTAAGGAAGCGGTATTATTACGGAAAAACAACGCGCGAGTATCGCGAAAAAAGTCCGGAATATTTTAGGCAGCAGTACGGTCTTCGCTATCGAGTTCAGCTCTTTGTAAAAAATGATCGGTTTAGGCGCAGGCCATTGCTCGGCATGTCCGTACTCTTAATGAAGGCGCTTGAGCTGAGCTTCAACGAGCTAGGAGCACTTTCGGTGCGGCTCTCGAGAGACAAACGCTCTCGCTAGCGGCCCCAGTAGCTCGTGTTGCTCATTTTTGAGCGGCTCTGTCGTGGTCCACTCTAGCGTGCGTTGTATGCGAGGGTACTGACATCTGGAGAACGTTCGAATCTAGCACGCACAGATCTTCTAAATGCGCGGAGTGAGCAGCGACTTCCTGTTTGAAATTGAAGGAAATCTGTAGGCACGCGATTGCTATATCTCTTGTGAGCTAACAATCTTAGTCAAAAAACGACGCGAAGACATATTTCGTAGGTTGTGGATTGCCCGGCGTCGTTGTCCGCTCGCATCTTCGGGTGGAAGATACATGTGGATTACAAAGAAGTTTTCTTACGTTCTGTTTTTTTTTGAGCAACCCCACGATAATGATGGACTACACTTCTTCTCTTTGTTGATAAGGGATTGATAACGCAAGGCAATTGACAAAATAAGGCAATTTCGATAAGATCAAAGCAAGCAAAGCAACTATAAATAGGCCCGATACGTGTACTTCTTGCTATTTAGGAGAGATCACTTGCGTCGTCGTAAAATTGCCATCGTAGTGGCTGCCGCCATTATGATCACAGTATCATTATGTGGTAGTATCGACTTATCTGTTCTGGCGAAGTCAAACTCATCCGTTAGTAGCTTCACTACTAGTAATCCGGCAAGCGGTAACGAGAATGTGCATACCATTGCGTTTGCCGATAATTCCTCACAACCCGTTCCCACCACCCTCTCCCGCACCACCTCCAACACCACCCCCGCAGTCAATCAGACCTTCACCCTCTCCGGCACCCTCACCGCCAACAGCGCCCCCCTCTCCGGCCGACAGATCATCCTCCTCAGCGACGATTCCCCCGGCACCTGGAACAACCTCGGCACCGCCACCACCACCGCCAACGGCTCCTACTCCTTCACCCGCAGCGAGGCATCCCCCGGTGCGTACGCGTACCAGGTCAGCTTCAACGGCGGTGCACAATATGCAGCGTCAAGCAATGGGCTGACGGTAGACGTTGGCAACCTTAGACAGTCGACGATCAATATCTTCACATCAAATTCAAACCCAGGCGTCAATCAGTCGTTCAGCTTGTATGGTGTGTTAACGAACGGGGTTAATGGCACCTCCCTCGCCGGTCAACCGGTCTCTCTCGTCGTTCAAGACCCCTCCGGCCAATACGTTAACGCGTACGCCACCACCACCGCCAACGGCTCCTACTCCTTCACCCGCAGCGAGGCATCCCAGGGCACGTATTTCTACGAGGTTTGGTTCTTAGGATCCTCAACCTATTTCCAGTCCGAAGCAATGATTGGCGCCTTAACCGTGGGCAACCCGATTACGACCACGCTTTCTGTTACCGCCTCTAATACAACGCCAGCGGTTGGTCAGCCGTTCACCTTTTCCGGGCACCTTACGGACATAAACGGGACTGCGCTTTCAGGGAGAACAATCGCTCTGCAGGAACGGCTTCCCGGCGGGGGCGACGTATGGCAATCGATAGGACAGGTGACTACCGACGCGAACGGCTACTTTAACGTTACACATAGCGAGCAAACCTCTGGCGAGTACTGGTATGAGTTTTGGTTCAACGGAGATGGCAACTACGCTACCACGTCGAACGGGGCCCGGATAGTCGTCGGCACCCTCGAATCTACGAACGTTTCCTTGAACAGCAGCGTCACTAACCCGGCTGTCGGACAACCCTTCACACTGAGTGGGTACCTCACCGACGCTAACGGCACGCCCCTCGCAGGACAAGAAATAGATCTGTATCGATCCGTAGCTGGACAGGACACACAGCCGGCTACCAGATTTACCGATCAAAACGGCTACTATTTCTTTGATTGGAATGAGAGTACTCAAGGGAGTTATGTGTACAATGTCGTGTTCAATGGAGATCAGAATTACACCCTCTCTCAGACGTCGGTGGGGATAACCGTCGGCTCTCCCACGCCGACCACCCTCACCCTCACCACCTCCAAGACGAACCCCGCCGTCAATCAGACCTTCACCCTCTCCGGCACCCTCACCGCCAACGGCACCCCCCTCTCCGGCAGACAGATCATCCTCCTCAGCGACGATCCCTCCGGCACTTGGAACAACCTCGGCACCGTCACCACCACCGCCAACGGCTCCTACTCCTTCACCGTCAGCGAGGCGTCCTCCGGCCACTACGGCTACCAGACCGACTTCCCCGGTGACAACACCTACGCCATCTCATATGCCGGCAGCGGCGCGGACGTCGGTTCTTAACCGTCTCACTGTTGTGCGTTACGTACGTGTCTGCCGCGATGAG
>PLGY01000060.1 GCA_003139855.1 Candidatus Methanoflorens stordalenmirensis | reverse complement strand
ACCATTTTTCACCTCCAAAATAGTTCGAGTTCTCACATGAGATTTGCGTACTCAATGAATTTCATTTTTTCGATTATTCCGTCTCGCTGAGTCTTAAGACTCTGCGTCGAACTCTGTAAGAATTCGGCCGGCGTTAACGCTCCAGAAATCGCTTGAGCGAGACGTCACTCTTTAAACAAGCTGAAGCAATAAAATCNNACTGACAGCACAAATAGCATATTGTTTTATATCTGCACCGAGAAAAGAAATGCGGAGAAGTTGACATGTCTTGGAAGGAAATAAGCCCGCTGAGCAATATCCGTAGCAAGATGGATGGGCTCTTGGAGGATGACCACGACGAGTATGTAGGACCAATTACCTCAACGCCGCCCGTCGACCTCGTAGACCTCCCTGGGGAAATCGTTGTTTTGGTTGATCTTCCAGGAGTTAGCAAGGACGACGTCAAGCTTGAAGGCAGCAGCGACATGGTGGAAATCACGGCGGAAAGAACTTCAAAATATGACGATGACGACCACCTCATAAGAGAACGCGCCCCTCGCGAATATTACCGCTCCATCAAGCTCCCCACGAACATCGATGACGCTGCCGCTCGCGCGAGCTTCTTCAACGGCGTGCTCGAAGTTCACCTGCCAAAGATTGGAATTGCTGACAAGAAGCTTATCTCTATCGAGTAAGCCAGCGTATGGCTAAAGCGGATTGACGGCATCAGATAGGTTCTCTCCTCATCTTGTGCTCGGTGGGGGTAACTCTCATCATGCACCGTCACCGATGCATGAGCGATTTAGACGATAAATATCTTTTCCGGGTACTGCCGATGAATGTAANNTACTGCCGATGAATGTAAGCCGCCGGGTACTGCCGATGAATGTAAGCCGCTTGTGATTCGCGTGATAATTGAGGCATTTACGGTCGACAATGTCCCTCATGTAAAAGAAGGAGACGACATAACAGATTTTTTGCAGGACGCTGACCTTCGTGACGGGGACGTCGTCGTCGTTGCCTCGACGATCATCTCTAAGGCTGAAGGGTTAATGCAGAGTTTGGAAACTTTCTCCCCCAGCGAGCCAGCTTATAGAATCGCTGCAAGCCTTCACGAGGATCCCCGTTTCATCGAAGCCGTACTCGGCGAAACAACTGAGATCCTGATCGAGAAACCGTTCTTTCTTGTTGTGAGCAAGTTTGGTCAGGTCTGTGTCAATGCTGGGTTGGATCGCTCAAACGTGGCCGAAGGTTTTGTTTTGCTCCTTCCACATGACCCCTCTGAAAATGCACGTCAACTACGCGATCGAATAAAAGACCGGTTTGACAAAAATGTTGCTGTGATCATTACGGATACCTGCGGTAGGTCTTTTCGCGAAGGACAAACCGGAGTCGGCATAGGGTTTGCCGGAATTGCTGCGATGAAGGACTGGCGCGGCGTGAAAGACCTTGAAGGGAAAGCGCTAGAAATAACCAACGAAGGTGTTGGTGACGAAATAGCTGGTCTGGCCAACCTCATGATGGGGGAGGCAGCAGGGGGTACTCCGATCGTTATCGTGCGTGGTATCAGCTATGGGGATCGCGACTGTCCAGTGTTTCGTTCTGAAGAAACGGACATAATAAGGCGAGCAATTCGGGATGCAAATAGACAGAGCAAAGCATAGCCAGTGCAATCAGCAACAACGTCTCTCTGCGCTCGTCCAAAATACGCCCAGCTTCGGTGCAAACGCAGCTGCACGAATTCGGCACTCAAGTCTAGTAACTTACAGCGAGGATACAAATTTGGAAGTCGCGCAGCGGCCACAACGAGATGATCTGGTAGTACGAGAAGCAACCTTAGATGATTTGCAATGCATTTTGGAGCTGTACGCCCAGCTCTTCTCAAACACGGATCAAGCTTCAGAGAACAGAAGAGAGCTGCTCTCCGCGCATTATGAGGCATTTTCGGAGATCAAACGAAGCCCGGACAGCTATCTGCTTGTGGCCGAATCAGCTGGGGCGGTTGTCGGAACGATAGCGATCTCAATGATCCCAAACCTGTCACATTGTGGCAGGCCTTGGGTAGTTATTGAGAACGTCGTGGTAGACGAACGAGCTCGAAAGTCGAGCATTGGTGCGTCATTGATGCAACACGCAATAGGTCTTGCGCGAGCCCGAGGATGTTTTCGGGTTATTCTCTCAAGCAGCGTGCACAGGGAGGGTAGCCACAAGTTTTACCAGAGACTGGGGTTAGAAGCCTTTGGCTACAGTTTCAACATCCACTTTCCGCCTGGTGGAAAGGCCTAAGCATCGCCCATATGGGCGTGCAATAGACTCACTCAATTCAAGCCTCGCGTTGATTTTGGTCTGCGTTCCAAGATAGGTATTTTGCGCAAAAACAGAGCGTCCCGGCCGGGATTTGAACCCGAGTCTTGAGCTCCGCAGGCTCATAGGATATCCACTACCCCACCAGGACTCGCATATGTCTATGTGCTTAAGGGTATAAATCGGTATTCAATCTGAGCGGTGGGGGCTTTCGACGTATCTCGCTATGTCACTACCTACTTCGGATGTGGTCGAGCTGCCGCCAAGGTCAAACGTTCGCACTTTACGTTCGCGCAGGTTGCGCTGAATAGCGTTCATAACGCCGTTCGCAGCTTGCATTTCGCCAAGACTCTCAAGGAGCATTGCCCCTGCCCAAATGGTAGCAATTGGGTTGACTTTGTTGAGTCCCTTATATTTTGGCGCTGATCCGTGAATCGGTTCAAACATTGACGTTCCTTTAGGGTTTATGTTGCCGCCCGGAGCTAGCCCTAGACCCCCTTGCACCATAGCCCCTAGGTCCGTTATTATATCGCCGAACAAGTTTGGAGCTACAACGACGTCAAACCATTCAGGATTCTTCACCAGCCACATCGTCATTGCGTCGACGAGGTTAAAATCGGTCTTAACTTCTGGATAACGCGAGGCCGTTTCGGTGAATATCTGACGCCAGAAGCCATAAATGTCCGTCATCGCGTTCATCTTGTCGACGCTCGATAGGTGCCTCCCTCTTCGGGTTGCCAGCTCAAAAGCGTACCGCATAATGCGCTTCGTGCCCTCAGCTGATATTAGCCCCAGCTGATAGGCTATTTCGTCGCTATCAGAGTCGATGTCAAGGCCGAACTTTACATTGTATAGGTTGCGGGTTACATCTGCATCGCGGTGGACGCTGCCTTTCTTGACACGGCCTCCTACGCCCACGTAGAGGTCTTCAGAGTTCTCGCGCACGACTACATAATCAATATCAGCAGGGCCCTTGTCTCGAATTGGTGTTTCTACGCCTTCTAGCAGCCGAATAGGACGGAGATTTATGTATTGGTCGAAGTAAAACCTCAGTGCGAAGAGTATTCCGCGCTCGAGGACTCCAGGGGGGACACGCGCGTCGCCGACCGAGCCGAGGTAGATAGCGCGATAGTCGCTCAGCTCTTTGAGCGCATCCTCTGACAAAAGCTCTCCCGTTGCGAGGTAATGCTCTGCTCCGTACGGGTACTCTTTCCACTCGATATCGAACCCATACATACGGCCGGTCGCTTCGAGAGTCTTCTTCCCTTCGGCGATGACCTCCGGTCCGACGCCGTCTCCAGCGATTATCGGGATTTTGTACGTCTTCATTTTGCCTTCACCATAAGTGTTCGAGAAGCAGTGAAACAGGTCACCACGGCAAATCCGTCTCAGTTTCGCGGGGCTCCCGCTTTTTAAGCTGCGTGCCGCTTTTTACGTATTCGACGAGTCCGCCGGCTTCTATGATGTTCTTTATAAACGGCGGAAAAGGCGTTATCGCGTATTCTTTTTTCCTAGTCTCGTCGTAGATGCTGCCATTTTCCAAATCGACGTGCAGAATATCTCCGTCCTCGATTTCGGTTGTGTCGCATTCGATGACAGGCAGTCCGATGTTTATGGCATTTCGAAAAAAGATCCGTGCGAACGAACGTGCAATAACGATGCTGACGTTATCTCTTAAAGCCAAAGGCGCGTGCTCTCGTGAGGAACCGCAGCCAAAGTTCTCTCCAGCGACGACGATGTCGCCGTTGATGACCTGATGAGCAAAGTTGGGGCGGACGTTTTCGAACGCGTGCTTTGCGAGATCTTGTGACGAGTTGAGTACGAGATACTTACCTGGAATGATGGCATCCGTGTCAACGTTATCGCCAAACTTCCAAGCCCTACCCGTCATGCCCCCTTTGGGTCGTGTCATGTTCCACTCCTAGTCCGACCTCGGATCGGTTATTACGCCGTCGATCGCGGACGCTGCAGCCGTCGCCGGTGAACAGAGGTATACTGAAGCCTCCGGGCTTCCCTGTCTTCCGACGAAGTTTCTGTTTGAAGTGCTTAGACCCACCTCGCCGGGACCTAGTAGCCCAAATGACCCACCCATACACGGCCCGCAACACGGGGCCTCTACTAGGGCGCCACTGTCGGTAAAGATATCCATAAGGCCCGTTTTAAGCGCTCTCTGGTACTCGGTTCTCGAAGCCGGGATGATTATCATCCGCACTCCACGTGCCACTTTCTCGCCTTCCAGTAACTCCGCAGCCGCTTTTAGATCTTCGTACCGACCGTTTGTGCACGAACCAATGAAGACCTGATCTATGTGCTGCCCTTCGACGTCTGTAACAGGCACTACGTTGTCGACTTGATGGGGCTTTGCGACCATCGGCACCATCTCAGTCGCAGCATAGCGTCGCACAACTTTTGTCGCATCATCGTCTGAGTGCAGAGCGAAGTCTCCGTCGAGTGCTCGTTCTTCCAAGAACGTGGCTGTCGTTTCGTCGGGGGCGATTATCCCCGTTTTTCCTCCCATCTCGATTGCCATGTTGCACACGGTCATCCTATCCGCGATGTCCATGTGCTTGACAGTGTCACCACGAAACTCACACGCCTGGTAGGTGGCGCCATTTATGCCGATGTCGCCAACGATAGTGAGTATCAGATCTTTGGCATACACACGCCGTCCAAGGTTTCCATTAATATCAAATGCGAGGGTCTCTGGCACTTTGAACCAGAGCTTTCCCGAAGCAAGGGCCACCCCCATGTCGGTTGAGCCGACACCTGTCGCAAACGCTCCTAAGGCCCCGTACGTGCAGGTATGCGAGTCAGCGCCGATAATAAGCTCCCCTGGAAGCACGTGCCCCTTTTCGACCATGACCTGGTGGCACACTCCCTCTTGCACATCATAGTTGAGGATCCCCTGTCTTTTTGCAAACTTCCGAAGCTCCAGGTGATTGACTGCGGCGTCGATCGAGTCAGCAGGTACTTGGTGGTCAAAAAGCATGATTACTTTTGTAGGATCCCATACCCGGTCTGTTATTTCGTAGAGGGTCTTTACTGCAAGAGGTCCAGTAATATCGTGAATCATAGCGACATCTATTGCAGCTTCGACAAAATCGCCCGCTTTCACGGTTCTTCCCACAGATTTCGAGAATATCTTCTCGGAAATGGTCTGCCCCATTCTCGATTTGCCCCTTATGCAAAAAACAACGCGTAGGCCGCTCTCATAACACGCGAAGAAAGTATAAAAATATTTCATCGCGAAAAGGGGCGCGTACGGCAACCGTGCCTCAGTGATACCCCGTTCTCTCAAGGGCTCTCTCCCTTTCACTGCCTTGTTGGGCTTCGTACGTGCCTGTATCTCTTTTGACAAAGTTATTAAGATAGGGGCGTGTACTACGGTAAGTGCAAGGAAATATGGACGTTCTCTCCGACGACTTGGCGAGCATCTACCAGCGCCTGACCACCACAATCTCGAAAGAGGAGTTCGCGGCTAGAGTGCGGCAGAAGGTGGAGGACATGTCGGGCTTGTGTGACGAGAAGACGGCGGCATTGCTTGTCGCCCACGAGCTCGGTATCGACACGGTTGTGCAGATCGCACAAATTGATGCACAAACGGGAACTGTCGTATTTGTTGGCAAGCTCACGCGTGTCTCGCCGACACGAGAGTTCTCCCGCGACGGCGATGTAGGATATGTTGCCAATCTCGTCGTGTCGGACGCAACGGGTTCAATTCGCGTAGTTTTGTGGAATGACCTCGCGCAACACGTCGAAGAGCTTCAAATTGGGCAGACTCTGAAGATTGCGGGAGTCGTGAGGGATGGGGGATACGGCCTAGAAGTAAATGCACGAGAAATTGAGGTCGATGAATCAGCCGCCAAAACCGAAATCGAGCCTCCTAAGGGCATGGAGGGCATCGCCAACCTCATCGCAGGGCTAAACGGGGTTGACGTGCGAGGGGTTATACTCGAGCTTCAGCCGGTGCGTACTTTTTCTAAGCGCGATGGTTCCGTTGGAAAGGTCACGAACGTGATGCTAGGCGACGAAACGGGAAGGGTGCGCGTGACGCTTTGGGACGATCTTGCTGAGAATGTGGTTGATTTTGTTTCGGGAGACGTGCTCGACATTAAGAACGGGTATACCCGCGAGCGCTACGGACGGCTCGAAGTGCACGTAGGTAATCGGGGATCGCTCCAAAAAGGGACGGGGCGTATTGAGTTCGCTGAGAAGTTCATCCCTATTCGGGACGTCCAGGTAGAAATCCCGTGTACCGTTGCGGGAATCATTGAAGAAGTAGGAGCGCTCCGCGAATTCACCAGAGGTAATGGCAGCGTAGGAAAAGTCAGAAACATAGTGGTGAGCGACGATACGGGTGAAATACGAGTCGCCCTTTGGGGTGACAAAGCGCTAACGATCTCTGAAGAGGATACGCAGAGCCAGATCACACTGCGCGATTGCATGCCGAAAAATGGACTTAACAATCAGCTCGAACTGAGTGTAGACTGGAGAAGCGGCCTATGCTTAGCAAATAAGATCGGACGCGCCCAAAAAGAGCACGCGGCCCCACAAGAAAGTGCCGATGCCGGCATTACGGGGACAGTCATATCATCGGCTATGGCCGTGTGTGTCGATAACGGGGTCGATTACCTGACTTTTGATAAAGCATTCGACAATCTGGCGCTGACCGTCGGGGATGAGGTTACGGTTGTCGGTATCAAAACGAACGATAAGTTTGAGGCGAAAAGCATAGCAAAACTGCCGCAGGAAGTGGCATCGCGAAAGCTCGAGACAATCAAGAGAAGGCTCAATGAGTTCCATTCATCAATTTGATCGACGGAAATGCAACACTTTCGCTCTGCACTCAAAAGTCTTTAGAGGGCAACAAGTGATTAGCGTATAAGACTCTTCAAGGGTTGCAAAAAAAGGGGAGGTTGGGTAGATGGAAGAGGTAGAAGAAATTGTTGGTTTTGGCATAGAAGACCTGCCAGGCGTAGGCCCTGCTACCGCGGAAAAGTTGAAGGAAGCTGGTTTTAACTCAGTGGAAGCAGTTGCCGTAGCATCCCCTTCGGAGTTATCAAATGCGGCAGATCTCGGTGAGGCTACCGCCTCCAAGATCATAATAGCGGCTCGCCAAGCTGCAGACATTGGCGGTTTTGAGACAGGCGACGTCATTCTTGAAAGAAGGCGACACGTAGGCAAACTTACGACCGGAAGCAAGGCTTTTGACGAGTTGCTTGGCGGGGGTATGGAGACCCAAGCAATTACCGAGCTTTACGGAGAATTCGGCTCAGGAAAGACGCAAGTTGCGCATCAGCTTGCGGTGAACGTTCAGCTCGCGCGTGAAAGCGGCGGCCTTGACGGATCGTGCATACTAATTGACACCGAGAACACCTTTCGACCGGAGCGCATCAGCCAGATCGCGGCAGGTCTCGATCTCGATAACGAAGGCATACTGAGAAACATCCACGTCGCGCGAGCCCACAATTCCAATCACCAAATACTCCTCGTCGAAGCGGCAAGCGAGCTATCGGAACAACTTAAGGCGACTGAGCTTCCCGTAAAACTTCTTATCGTAGACTCACTAACTGCCCATTTTAGAGCTGAATATGTTGGTAGAGGTACGCTTGCAGACAGGCAGCAAAAGCTGAACAAGCACCTGCATGACCTTATGCGTTTCGGAACGTTGAATAATGCAGTCGTACTCGTCACTAATCAAGTTCAATCAAAACCTGACGCATTTTTCGGCGATCCAACCCGACCGATCGGTGGCCATATATTGGGGCACACTGCGACTTTCAGGTTGTATTTGAGAAAATCGAAAGGAGGCAAACGCATAGCACGCCTTGTAGACTCTCCGAACCTTGCTGAAGGTGAAGCGATATTTTCGGTGGAGTCTGAAGGAATACGCGACTAAACGAGCACAGCCAGCGTTTCGCCGTTGTCCTAAGCCACCGTTGACCGTGACCTTGATCAAAGCTGTAGCGTTTGATATCGACGGAACGTTAACCTTTCGCGACCGTTCACTGGAGCTGGCCGCAGTTGAATCCATTCGACAGCTAACCGTCCCCGTTGTTTTAGCGACTGGCAACATTTTGTGTTTTGCTACTGCGCTAGCGGTCACAATCGGCAATATCTCGGCCGTGATAGCTGAAAACGGAGGGATCGTTACTGACGGCAAATCAAAGATTGTCAGCGGCAATATTGACGCATGTCGCCGAGCAGCCCGAGAAATCGAAGGCAGTGACGTGCTGACTCTTAAAAGAATCAACTCTGGAGAACGCGTCACCGAGATTGCCTACAGCAGGGACACCTTGTCGGTCTCAGACGTAGAATTATTTCGTAAGCTAGTCGCACAGTGCTGTGATGACGTCACCGTCGTTGATTCGGGGTTCGCCCTCCACATCAAGGACGCGCACGTCAACAAGGGCGTCGGTTTGGCTAAAGTCGCGGAATTACTTAACATTCCCCTCAACAAATTTGCAGCGTTCGGTGACTCAGAAAATGACGTACAAATGTTAGAAGTGGCTGGTACGGGAATTGCCGTCGGCAACGCCGATCCTAAAGCACGAGCTGCCGCAAGTTACGTCGCCAAGCAACCGAATGGCTTAGGCGTCGTTGAAGGGCTTAGATACCTACAGTTACTGTAACTAGTCTGGCAGCCCGCGAACGCCTGCGAGGTTTCGTGCCGTTAATCCACTTACTATGAACACAAGCCCCGCCGTACGTTGTCTCGTAACCCATCCTTCCTCACAGCTATAAAAATGGCGATCAGAGGCTTACAGCAAGCAGCTTGCCATTCAAAGTTCAAAGTACTGCTTGACGATTTTATAGGCGCAGAACTCGCCACACATAGTGCAGGTGTTCGTATCTGAGGGCATTCGCTCTTTTCGCACCTGCGCTGCCGTTTGTGGATCTAAAGCAACCTTAAACTGTTTTGCCCAATCGAGTTCGTTGCGTGCTTCTCCCATCTTGAGGTCATCATCCCGGTCGCCAAGCTTAATCATGTCTCCAACGTGAGCCGCAATGCGAGCTGACACCACTCCGAGGCGCACGTCTTCCGGATATGGCAGCGCAAGGTGCTCTGCGGGAGTGACATAGCAGATGAAATCAGCGCCATATGAAGAGGAAAGAGCCGCGCCAATCGCCGCCACGATATTATCATAGCCCGGTGCGACGTCCGTCACGAGAGGTCCGAGCATGTAGAAGGGCTTCTCGCCTGTTAAGCGCTTCTGCAACACAACGTTGGCTTGAATCTCGTCGATCGGTATGTGTCCTGGTCCCTCTACTATCGTTTGCACGCCAAAGTCGTGTGCTTTGTCAGAGAGCTCGGCATTTATGATTAGCTCTTGAATCTGTGCCCTATCAGTAGAATCGTGCACAGCGCCCGCGCGCATGCCATTTCCCATGCTGAGCGTGACATCGTGTCGCTTGAGGATTTCCAGGAGGTACTCAAATTCGCTAAACAACGGGTTTTCTTTCTCGTTGTGCGCCATCCAGGCCGACATCAAGGCCCCACCTCTTGAACAGAGGCCAGCGTGCCGTCCCTGAGCCTTGAGCCGTTCGAGTGTAACCCAGTTTATCCCCGTGTGAATTGCCATAAAGTTGGTGCCGAGTTTTGCTTGTTCTTCGGTAACTCTAAAGAGGTCATCCTCTCGCATATCAACGATTGAGCCGGAATTCCGTGCTGCCTCAATAAACGCTTGATAAAGTGGTACGCTTCCGACGGAGAGGGAAGTTGCTTGGATAACCTTGCGTCTGATTTCATAGAAGTCGCCAGCGGTCGAAAGCTCCATTATGGAATCGGCGCCAGCAGCCTCAGCTACTTTTGTCTTTGCGACTTCGAGATCGACATCAGCTATGTCTGACGACGTCCCAACAGAAGCATTAACCTTCGTTTTAAGCCCCTTGCCAATACCGATCGGTTTAGTGTCCCGATATGGGCTTACTGGAAGTACGATCTGTCCATTCGCAATTCCGCGACAGATAAACTCTGGCGTTACTCCCTCAGCAGAGGCGACAACCTTCATCTCGTCAGTAATGATTCCTTGCTTTGCGTGATCAATTAGCGTCATGATTCACCCCATGTTCTTTCGGTCAGGCGATGGCAACGGACAATCCGTTCAGTGCCGATTACAGATTTCTTTCGCTTAAAACGTTCGGTTGCTTGTCCTTAGTTATAGTCTTATGGTTAGAAAATTGCTTTTTTCATCGTATTTTTTTTGAAAATTTAAAAAAATATTTGTTAAATAAATAATATTGCTTCGTTTTAATGAATTCGAGTCTTTAGATAAAAGAAATTTGATCTTTATCAAATTTTAATGATTTAGCTCGCTATTTCTTGTACCTGTTAAGCACTGCGTGAGCTTCGTCCCAGTTGTAATCATAAATATGCATTGAATTGCCAACCGTGCACAACGTCCCCAACTTCAATCCTGTCGGCTCCAACATCTCTTTCTTGATTAATGAAAGAAACGCATTAATGTTAGCTTCGTACGCTTGAAAAACGTCCCAGCTGCGATACATAATATGGACGTCAAGCCTGTCATTGGGATGGAGGTACACCCAAATTCGTTGAAAACAAGGTTGGTCTTCTTCCTTAAGACAATCAATTTGAGGAATCCACGTGATTGCCTGAATGCGTTTCGATCCAACCCGTTTCTTCAAAAGCTGCTCCTGTATCCAGGCCAGCTGATCGATTCCGTGGCCTTCAACCAGTCGTTCTAGATAAGTGTACTCAAAGTGGTGCTGATGCAGGTAGGCGCGATCGAACTGCTTTTTGTACTCCTCCACTCGTGCTTTTGTACAAAACGCGTCACCTTTATGCCAGCCAAAACTAGGCTTGTCGATTTCGATCATCCCCATGAGAATCTGGCGCGCTTTAAGCCCGTACTCCGTGTCGACGACGTTCCCAAATTCCATGATGTGCCTGATCGCTTTGTACCACGCCTCGGGGAGAGTCAGTGTTGTTATTGACATCATTTTTTTGCATCACCTAGAACGTCTCTCAGCGAATCGCGGACGCACGTACGCACGCCGTGGGTTTCGAATGTAAATCTTCCGGTGCTTCCTTCACTCAGCGCCGAAGGAAAAAAAGCCTCGGGAGGGATTTGAACCCCCGACCTATTGATAACTTGCTCGGCATGTATGTGCTCTCACACATCGATGCATCAGGCGCGGTGTTGCGTCCCAGTTACAAGTCAATCGCTCTTCCAGGCTGAGCCATCGAGGCGCATAAAGACGTTTTTATGTATGCTCTCCGATACTTATACGTTTTTAGTGTGCGACCGCGAAGGAACGGGCTGACTAACGGACGCTAACATGTCTCTTGGAAGTCTTTTGCGTCGATAAGCGCCTGGACTCCGGGCAAGATGTCCCCGGCCAAGAAATCTATACAAGCTTTACCTCCGGTCGAAACGTGTGTGATGTGTTTGTCAATGCCAATGTTCCGTGCTGCGGCGGCAATGTGCCCCCCACCCAAAATCGAGAACTTTGCTTGAGCCGCCGCTTTTAATGTTTCAGTGGTCCCAAGTGCAAATGGTTTTAGTTCGAAGACACCGGCAGGCCCATTTATTACCACGGTTCCTGCAGCTTTGAGCTCAGCTGAATACGCTACAATCGTCTCGATGCCGATATCGTCTATTGGGTAGGCCTTTGGTAACGCTGAAATTGGCGTTTCAAGACGCTTGCCGTTATCATTTAGTGCGACATCCAGAGGGGGTACAATTTTGCCGTCGAACTTGTCAAGCAATCTCTTGCATATCTCGAGATAGTTTCCATATCCCGACGACTTTATGTAATCGAGGCTTGGGGGCCCTATGTCGACTCCTGATGCCGCCAAAAAAATGTTTGCTACTAGCCCCGTGACGAGCACCTTGTCCGCGCTGCCTTTTGAAAGAACGTGCTCGATAACTTTGATGCTGTCGTCTGCTTTCGTGCCTCCAAGCATGAACAATCGCGGCCGCTGGGAAGTGGTAAGCGCCTTTGTCAGCATGTCCACCTCTCGTTCCATCAGCTTGCCAGCGCCTGACGTTAAAGCGCGCGGAAAAGCCACGATGGACGTTTGGGCGCGGTGGGCTGTGCCAAATGCATCATTAAGGTAAAGATCGCATAGGAGCGATAATTGCGTGACGAGATGGGTTTTGGTAAGATCTTCGACCGGAGCTTTGAGCATCTCTTCGGAGCTAAACCGGACGTTTTCGAGGAGCACCACGTCTCCGATCGCCATTTCTTTCACGGATTGTCCCACATTACGCCCGTAAATATCGTCGACATACGTTACGTCCTTTCCAATGAGCGAGGAGAGCTTTTCGGCGTGCCGCTCCATTGTGGTGAAATCTCGCTTTCCGGGCCGTGACTGATGTGCGAGCAGCACGGTCTTGGCATCTTCCAAAGCTGCAATAGTCGGGACGTGGCCGCGAAAACGTACGTCATCCAGAATCTCTCCGTTGGGGCCGATTGGGGAATTCAAGTCAACGCGTACAAGAACCACTCGCCCGTGCGTATCGAGATCATCAATCGTAAGAAATGGCGGCATAGCCGAGCCTATGTCGAAATGTACGATATAAACGTATCTAATTGTGGCTAAAAAGGCCTCAGCGGAGTTGAGCACCTGTCGCGAAGCCCATGTCGGCTGGCGATAAGCTGAGGCGCGCTGACGGACTATTAATCCAGCTTACGATCTGCTGGTCGCGGCATACATCAGAAACGGTCAGCGGAGGTGAGACGATGAGGGGGAGGGCAAGTCGCAGTTGTCCAAGCTCGGGCACGGCAAACGTTGCTTTGCCGATGATCCAATCAGGCTTCACTGGCTCCAGCGGTGGTGTGCCACCTAAAAGCAATGGTTGGTCATACTCTGTGTTAGCGTCGCCCTTGGTGATGTATCCGGCGTTAGCAGCCGTCTGATTGTTTGGCAGCCGGTCACCCGCGTTTACCCAATACATCGCCCGGTGTATGATAGGCGTCGCGCTATGGTCACCGTTAGGATAGTAGACGATAACATCGCCGTATTCGCCAAAGCTCTTGTAGTTAATGGCCTGACCTTGTTGCGACGTGATGATGTTCGTCGGTCTAGTAATGAGCACGAGGTCGCCAATATTTATGTGGGGTTCCATGCTGCCCGATTCCACGGCCACCAGCGGAGTTACGGTCCCTGAGTACGCGTAAACGATCGATATTATAATGGCGACAACGAGCAACGCTACTAATATATCACGTAGAAGTGCTAACCAGTAATTGTCAGTCTTCCAGAATCTCTTTGCACGTTCTCTAGTTTGATCCTGCATGTATTTCTGCCAAAACGTGTAAAATGTGGTACTAAGCTGGCTGACGTANNGCGTCACAAGCAGGAGGACGGATTTCGCCATGGTCGTATTGGTTCACAACGTGCATAAAGGTCTCATAAATCACACACTGCCATGATCCGAACCGACATAATTCAAAAGTTCACTGAAAGCGGCTTCCTCATCACGCAAGAAGCGGTGATGACGATTCAAGAGACTGATTTGCCCTTAGACCTAGTCAATGAGATTCTGAAACACGTTGATGAATCTGTGGTCGTCATCGCACCGCTTCACGTCACGGCGGCAAAAGAATCGCTGAACTCTGAGAAAAAAGTCGTGAGGTCGTTAGCTTTTCTTCCTCAAACCGAAGATGAATCCGCCGACGTACTGGCAACGACGGAGGTAGGCGAGACGGACGTGACAGGGGCGCATCTCGAACCTCGACAGAAGCCACGGCCGATAACAGTTCTTGCGGACATTACTGAGAGTTCCACGTGTGTCGGCACATACGAGGAATTCGTGCGTTATTTCAGAAACAGGTATGATCGCCTCAGCGAAATCATAAGGAAGCGGCTGAGCTCCCGACCCATAGAGAGCTTGACCTATTGGAACCGAGGGCGCGAAGGGTGGTTCGACGATGAGCGCGGGACGGGTGGAAAAATCTCCATCACCGGCTTGGTGAACGAGACGCGCGACACGCCAAACGGCCATCGAGTGCTCGAGCTCGAGGACCCTACAGGATACTTCAGCGGGATTGCGCTAAAAGACAAAGGTGCCTATGACGCTGCTCTGCAAGTCGTGCTGGACGAGGTGGTTGGCATCACTGGGTCTCTCTCGTCGGACGGAAAAGTACTCTTTATCGACAACATTACGTGGCCCGACATTCCTCCGCAACACCAACCCACGCACGCAGAAAACGACGTGCACGTAGCGCTGACGTCAGACATTCACATTGGCAGCAAGACCTTCTTAACACGTGCGTGGAAGGATTTTGCTGAGTGGGTAGCGTCGAGCGAAGACGAGAGAGCCAAAAAAATTGCTTACGTGATCGTGGCTGGTGACATCGTTGATGGCATCGGGGTGTTTCCAAATCAAGAGGACGAGTTAGCTATCGACGATATCGACGACCAATATGCTGCGGCAGCGTCCCTGTTTGAAATGCTTCCGTCGAACATCTCCATCATAGTCGCACCTGGAAACCACGATGCGGTACGCCAGGCAGAGCCGCAGCCTGCGCTTTCAAGCGATTATGCAAAAAGCTTCGGTAACAACGTCACGTGTATCGGAAACCCCTCGCTTATTGAGCTATGCGATGTAAAGATACTCATATATCACGGTAGGGCTTTGGATGATATCATCGCGGCGATTCCCGGTTGCTCGTATGGCAATCCGGATGGCGCGATGAGGGAGATGCTTAAAAGGCGACATCTTTCCCCAGTTTATGGGAATAGGGTTTCTATAGCTCCCGAGAGCACCGATCACTTTATCATAGACAATATACCCGACATTCTTCATTGCGGGCACGTACACACCATAGGCGCGTCGCACTACAGGGGAGTCACGGTGGTCAACTCAGGTGCGTGGCAAGGTCAAACGAGTTACCAAAGATCGCAAAATATCAATCCGAGACCAGGGATCATGCCGGTGTGTAATCTTGGGTCGATGGAGACGACATTTGTTAATTTCCTAGAACATAACGGGCACTAATTCCCGCTGAAGAAGATCGCAATTGCAGCTGATTTCGACGTGGTCCAGCTGACCGCCGCTTGGTCTGTTCGTAGGAACAGGACGTAGTTGCTATCCTGTGGTTTCGCAGATGAGCGTGACTAAAGCCACTAATGAAAGTAACGGGACTTTGTCGCGGTGTGGCCCCTTTGCCGGCTTGTGCTGGCCTTCAACTCACGTTCATAGCAGCCATCAAATCGTCCATTGAATATACTCCAGGCGGCTGCTTTACTATAAAACGTATAGCCAGCATCGCGCCACTGGCAAATGCCTGTCTGCTGTGGGCCCTATGGATAATCTCCAACCGCTCGCCGTCGCCAATGAACAATACGGAGTGATCGCCGACGATATCCCCTGCCCGTATGGAATACGATCCAATCGTACGCGAACGATCAACGCTTTTAATGATATCAATCGCTTTGACCGCCGTTCCGCTCGGCGCATCAATTTTGTGCTTATGGTGGGCCTCTATAAGCTCCGCAGCGTACGCAGCGCTCGGAAGGCCCTCTGATGCCGCTTTTATCAACTGAAAAAAGACGTTGACGCCGATCGAAAAATTAGGCGAAATTATCGCCGCGACCTTGCTCTCGACCGCTTCTTTCGCCTCTGCACGTTGCTCCGCGGTGAACCCAGTGGTTCCGACAACGAGTCTCACACCTGCACGTGCGGCAGCTTTGATGATCTCGACCGATGAAGCAGCGACTGTAAAGTCAACTAAGACGTCAGGCTTAACGGTGTTGAGCGTGTTGGCAAGCTTAGTCGCGTCCGTCACGCTAGGGTCGCAAATCTGTTTGTCAAATGCTGCGACAACCACCATATCCGAAGCTTGCGCCACGTTGTCAATGATCATCCGCCCCATTCGGCCACACGCGCCTGTCACTGCAACCGTTATCTTGTCGTTTGTTGTCATACCGCTGCCACCAATGAGTGCGTCTCGCATTTAATCTGCGTAGGCCGCAAGCGTCTCCTTTAGTTTGACGACGTTTGGCTCTGCCATCATGGTTAGGGGCAATCTGAGCGGTCCGCCCGCAAGCCCGAGCAAGTCACACGCCTTTTTGACGGGAATGGGATTTGTCTCGATGAATAGCGCCTTGAAAAGCGGGGCAAGTTGATAATGGACGTCGCGCGCTTTCGCAAAGTTGCCCTCAAGGCATAACTGTGCGAGTTGCCCCATTTGCTTCGGAAGGATATCTGCTGTGACTGAGATGACTCCGGTCGCCCCGAGGGCCATCATAGGGAGGGTCAATCCGTCGTCTCCCGAAAGAACGGAAAAATCAAGGCCGCGGGTAATCTCAATGATATTTGAAATCTGGGTGAAGTTCGCGCTTGCCTCCTTCACGCCTGCAACGTTACTGTACTCGTGTGCCAGAGTGCTGATCGTTTCCGGATCCATGTTGATGCCGGTACGTCCTGGAATGTTGTACAAGATAAGGGGGATCTCACACGCCTGTGCAATAGCGCTAAAGTGCTTAATCAGTCCACTTTTCATCGGTTTGTTGTAGTAAGGGACGATCAATAGGGCCGCATCAGCGCCGGCATCTTGTGCATACCGGGTCAGCTCGACCGCTTCTGCGGTGTTATTTGATCCTGTCCCTGCGATAACGGGAACGCTCGCGGCGTCTACGGTAAGTTCAACCAGTTTCTTATGCTCATCAAACGTTAGCGTCGCGGATTCACCAGTACTGCCGCAAGGCACCAGCCCTGCAACGCCCCCCTTCTCAAGATAAGCTATGTTAGAACGCATCCCCTCTACGTCGATTTCTTCTTCGTCCGTAAATGGCGTGACCATCGCAGGGTACGCGCCCTCGAATCTCATGACTTTCTCCTGTTGCCGATCTCTACCCTGTGCGTTATATATCCGGCAACTCTGTTCCTAATGTTCTTGCTCTCGATGTTCGTGTATTCCGACACGAGCAATTTATTCTTTTCATAATCAGAGCTGAATATCTCCCGATGTCCTCGGAGTAGCTCTGCTGATATGCTTTTAATATACGTGGGTCTGATACTTCCCGTGAAATCACCTCCGTATTCCTTTTTTAGCTGAGAAAGGCGTTACTTGATCACCTCAGCGCCGATGAGATCTTCACAACTGTATCGGCCACCCGTTGCGCTGAGTGGCCGAAAATGAGGACCATAGCTTCCTTGCCCACGCTCTCGCGGTCGTATATGACGTCAGGCACGCCCGTGCCCTGTGTCAAGCTTCTCTCGATAGCGTGCGCAATGCCCCACTCGATCGTACTCATTGCGTCAGGCTCCTGCCGCCTCTCGAAGCACTTTGTTGCGAGGTTGAGCTCTTGGCACGCGCGAATCACCTCGTCTGAGTACCGTAAGTTCATTGCGCTCTTCATATCGGCATCGTGGTTCAACGCGGCTAATATGGCCCCTCCTACGTGACGACTCGCGCCAAAGGTCACGCAGCCAACAGGCGTGATAGCGTCCGCGACTTTCACGATTCGTCCCCTGACCGCAGCCACTTCTGCTAGGTTCTTTGCGCCCGAAATTGCCATCGCTAAGTTGCTTCCGACCTCAGGTATAAGGTGTGGGTTTATAGCCTTAATGGTGCGCAGCCCCGCCTCGACGTCGAGTAGCGTCAGGTAACGCTCGGCCCTCTGTAGCGTCGCCGCAAACTGATTCACAGCGCCGGGGCCAGAGCCAACGCGTTCGCTGTTTCTTATGGCGTCGGTGACGAACGTCTTTGCCATTACGGCGCTCTGTTTTACGGGGTACCCTTTAGCAAGGAAAACGGTCAGAGCTGCCGAGAAGGTGCATCCTGCCCCGTGCGTTCCCCCCTTAATCAGCTTGCCTCTAAGCAGCTGAAAACTGCCATCATACAGCACGTCGGTCCCGCTCAAATGGCCTCCCGTGACAATAACCGATTTAGGACCGAGAGCGTAGATTTCGCAGGCGGCACGCTTCATATCATCGAGATTGCGTATAGCAATCCTGGAAATGGCCTCTGCTTCTGATATGTTTGGCGTTACGACTGCCGTTTCGGGCAGCAGTCGCGCGAGGAGTTCTCTAAGCTCCCCTATTACCAACCGCCCACCCGCTTCGGCGTCTATAACCGGATCGACCACGATCGGAACCTTATGCTGCGAAAGCACATCAGCTACCGCTTCTGCGATCTCGACGGTCGCGAGCATTCCCGTCTTGACGCATCGAATATCAATATCGGAGAGCACCGCACTCATTTGCGCAACGACGAGCTCAGCGGGCAGATTGTACACGTCTAGGACGCCGAGCGTGTTTTGTGCGGTAATCGCCGTAACAATTGAGGTTCCGAACACCCCGAGAGCAGCAAAGGTGCGCGCGTCTGCTTGAATGCCAGCTCCGCCCCCTGAGTCCGATCCTGCGATCGTCATAACTGCAAGCATCTACAGTGGTAATGCATTAGCACTTATATATTTGTAATCTAAATCTCTCCTGTTGCGGTAGAAATCAAAAATAGCGCTCTGACGAACGTTTTTATGTGTGTGGAGTCGTTCCACTGGAAATGAGGGGGTCGATGGTATTTGTGCCCGAAGACGAGATAGATTCACCCTTTGAAACTTTAACGAAGACTTGGAATGAGCAGTATGCCTTGCACCATGTCCTTTGGAAAGGGCCGTATGATCTCTCTCCCGTAATACAGCGACTCGCCCCAGGCGCTAACGTGCTCGACGTTGGCTGCGGTTCTGGGCGGTATCTCTTGCCGCTTGCCAGAAGCGGCTTTAGAGCAGTTGGGGCTGACATTTCGCGGCAAGCGCTGGCAATGCTCGGTCCCCAATACGTGCGCGTTGTCGCCGATGTCCGGCAGCTTCCGTTCTCAGATTGCAGTTTCCATGCTGTCACGTGCTACGGGGTGCTCCAGCATCTTACGCTAGCTGGGCAAGTGAAAGCCGTCAGTGAACTGTTTCGAGTCTTGCGGCATCAAGGTTTAGCGTTTGTCGAAGTTGCCGGACAGCTTGATATGCGCTATGGCCGCGGCGAGCGGATAGCTACCGATACCTTTGTTCGAGGGGGGATCCCACATCACTATTTTTCTCAGTCTGAGCTGCACGAGCTCCTTCAATCAGCAGGATTTGCGGTTCTGACGCTCGACGACAAGGTCACTAAAAAGCAGTACGACAACGTAATTCGCCAAAGGCATCGCATCTTCACGGTGATGGCAAAGATCTAGCGTTCCTCGATCGTCGCCTTCGTGTCCGAAGAATCTGACAACTTACAAGAAAGGCCGCTTCCGGCTAAACTCTCCGCTTTAAGGGCACATTGGGTTTACGCTCGCGGAGGTCTGTGTGCGATTGCGCTCGTAGTTTGGCGCACATCGACGAAGAATAACAGCAACATATATCATCGAGGAACGTTTCATTGTGGAGGTGAGATGATGGGCGCTAACACGCGAATGTACTGGACAATCATAATCGTAGCGGTAACTGCGGTGGCAGTGAGCAGTGCTGGTTGCACCAGCCAAACGACGCAGTCGCCGACGCCTGGCGTCCCCGCTGGTTTCTTGTCATATACTAACACGAATGCCGGGGTCGCGATGAGCTACCCGAGCGATTGGCAATTAATCGGAAATCCCGGCGGTGTCACTATCGCGGAGTTCCAGCACGGAAATGATACCATTTTGTTCCAGATTCAGCTTATTGGGCTCACCCAATCCGGAAGAACGCCTCAAAACCTCGCGCCGAGCTTGATAAGCACTCTTTTGGAAAGTAACGACAGCGTCAGTTTGCTCGAGAATCATACTGCTTCGTTCGCTGGCCAGCCTGGATACGAAATTGTGTTCACGCTTAAAACACCCGGGGGAGAACCCTTTAAAGGGCTAATGATATGGACCGTAAAAGGCAATTCAGTCTATGAAATTGAGTTTACCGGAAGTGTGGCACAATACGACCAAGAGATTGGGACGGCGCAGCAGATGATCTCCTCATTTGAGCTCACGTGATACCCTTTTGGTGTTACAGAGTGCAAAACGGAGAAGTCGGAGTCTATTGAAGGTCCATCCTGCAAGTTTCGACGCCATCGTGACACTAAATATTCTCCGAGACTAACACGTGATGATCCTTCTGCGTCTTGTATCTCGTCGGCTCACTAGGCGATGATGGTAATGCGTGCTCAACATCAGTGCATGCGCCTGAATCTGAAGTCGCGATCACAAATGCCCCCCCTCTACGTGATGTCTTGGTTGCTGGCGAGAGGGGAGTTCGAGGTTTAAACGTCCTCTTGAACCAAGGTCCGCTATGGTGGGGGCGCCAGCAAAGCACTTCTTGATCATATGAACGATAAACGTGCTACGTGCTCCGCCGCGTATTTCACCGCTTAGAACGCTGTCGCCTGCGACTACCACGATGTTTTTAGAACGTTATATGAGCAACCTCGAAAGGTTGATTCAAGATTTGAAAATGGACGTCATTCGTGGAACTCGTCCCTTGGCACAAAGTCTCAAGTTCCCTTGGCCGTTTAAAAACAGTCTGGGGGAGAACCCCGAGCATGTCTCGCGTCGAAAAGAGCAACGTGTTATTCTTTGGCATAGAGATGCTGGCGCATACTTTCGATGAATATGTGCTCATCAAATCTGCTTGCATTCTTCTTGCAAGCTTTTTCATATCGTTGCGGCTCTTCTGAAACCCGCTGTATCGCTTTTTTCAAGGATTCTGGGTGTGGATCCACTAGGAAGCCTGTGAGACCGTTGATGACGGTCTCTCTTAGTCCACCTTCATTGATCCCGACGACGGCTTTTCCGCTTGCTTGCGCTTCAACCGGAACTAAGCCAAAATCCTCGTCAATGGGTGTATACACGACTCCTTTGCAGGTTGCATACAATTCCAATAAGTGCTCTTCTGGGATTCTGCCGAGGATCGTCACGTTTGGAGGCAGATCCGTAAACAGTTTGTGATATGCAGTGAGTTCTTTGTCGCGACGCGCATATCCACCGACAATTAATAGCTGCTCGTCTGGCAAGCTTTTGAAAGCTTCTATCTGTAACTCGACTCGTTTCTCAGGGTATAATCGATTCACTGATAGCCAAAAGTCGCCGAACTCCTTAGTACTGTACCGAGCCGTGGGAACAGGTGGATAGACTACGGTCGATTTTCGCTCATAGTACTTTGTGATTCGCGTTTGAACGTTGCTGCTGAGCGTTAGTATCTCGTCGACCTGGTCTATCGCTTTTTTGTCAAAACTCCCGTGTATAGTCGCCCAGCTCCAAGCCACTACCTTTTTTGCCAGGTTCGACTGACGCGCAATACTGAAGCGCTTTAAATCGTAAAAGTTTCGGCGCGGCGTATAGCAGTAAAATAAGTTAGGTTTGTGGTTGTAGGACGCGTACAGCGACCAGAATCCACTTATGAGATATTTGTCAAAACCGCCGAAACGAGCTTTTCGAAATAACAAACTTAGTTTGATTGGACCTAAAGGGGCTCTGTCCTCAATTCGGCCCAAGTTGTATATGGCGTCTTCATCGATACCCAAATCTCNNCCCAGAATGTCGAGCGAGTCGTGAAAGATCAGCAATTGCAAATCAGAATTCATTAGATGTTTCGGAATTCGTGTTGTTTAGCTATGGGTCAGAGAAGCTCGTGGTGTTTAATGCTGCCGCTTCGGTAATAAGCATTATCGCACTCTATCGCAGGACGGAACTGTTTTTGTGCAAACAAATCGAGAGCGTTAAAACACGGTTCTGTTAGGACAACCGAACTCATTGCGGCTATAGTGGCATTTGGTTAAAGCCAGCCATTATATACACGAGATGGCGCGAGCAGAAACCGTCGCGGAGTTCAGTTTGCCTCAAGATATCCTCACGCGCACTCACCAGTTAGAGTGCAGAGTTCTCGATGCTTAAAGCAAATGCAACGCTCACATAGGGATTCTAGCGGCGTTCAAGCTGAAACGTGCACTGCCAAAAAAGTAGCTTGCGTGGGGAAAAACCACAAAGATCGAAAACGGCGCCTTTCGATTCCGGAGCATAAAACTCTTTGCACTCGGTACGGGAAGGGCGTAGAATTTTTCACTTTTGACTCTTAAGCTTGCTTGCCTTTTTCCGCAACTTCTCGGCAGACTGCCAATAGTTCCGCACCGGCCTTTTCCCACGAAAACTTCTGTGCTTGCGCTATACCTTTTCGGCTCATCTCCCTTTTCAACCCATCATCCTGAAGCACCGTACTGATAGCCTGTGCGAGCGCGTCGACGTCATACGGATCGACGAGCATGCCCGCTTCTCCGACCACTTCTGGCAGCGAAGAAACGTTCGATGCAATAACCGGGCACCCGCACGCCATCGCTTCAAGCACGGGGAGGCCAAATCCTTCGTACAGCGAGGGATAAACGAAGACATCGGCCTCTTCGTAGAGCGACAGTATCTCAGAGTCGGACAAGTAGCCGGCTAGTGTTATCTTTATGCCCTTATTGCGCCTTCGCATGTCGCGCAGCGTTGATTCAAACCCGGGGATATCTTTTCGCACATGACCCACGATCATCAATTCTACGCCGCTGCTTGGGTTATTTCTATGGACGAGTTCAAACGCCTGAATCAATCGCAGTTGGTTTTTGCGAGGTGAAATATCACCCACCGTTAGTATTCTCTTACTACCAAAGTGAGCGCGAGGAGTTTTCGGGGTTATGAAGGAGCCCAAATGGACCACTGTAACGTCTGCCGCGCCCTGACCCCAATAACGCATCGCTTCCTTCTTGGTTGATTCAGATATAGCGACATATCGTATTGGAACCTTAGAAAAGTAGTCCTTCCACAAGACGCTAAATTTTGTCCTCTTTGATAAGGCCACGTAATCTTCTGGACAAGCGTAGTTGGCAAAGTCATACAACATTTGAACCATTTTTGCTCTAGGTAAAACGCGGCACTTGATTAGAAGCTGAAAGTAGCACAAAGGCTGCAAAGGATCGAAGACGTAGCACGGATGCGCGAAAAGCAGGAACACATCGCTGTTCCAATAGAGCTTAATGATTCTCAGCAGCGTCCACGGGAGCAGGAACGAGCGCGGAGTGAAAAGCGAGACTTTCTTGTTTTTGGAGAGAGAGGGGCTGACGAAGGCTTTGCTCTCTTTCGTAATAACTGAAACTGATTCGACGCTATTTGCCTCACAGAGCTTTGAAATCAGCTCCTCTGTGGCTCTCGGAATCCCGTCTTTGTACTTTGGAAAAGATGCCACGGCCGTAATTTTCATAGATTCATAGCATCTCCGAAGTCAGTTTACGCCGTAAGTCTGGCGATTCGATGCCTTAAGGTTTATCGTCCACCAGGGCAAGATGCTTGCGCCATTCAGGCTCGAACGGCTTCGGCAGGCAATTCCGTCTCGCTACAGTAACAGCCCGAGCTAGCAACTGATAGGAACTATTTCGAACGACCTGGTTCGCAGCAGACGTACGCGCTTCCCGTTGTCGAAGATGGCGTGAAAATATGTGTTGCTAATTTTTCGTCCACTTGGCTTCTTAGAACAAGTACCGCTTTGTAGCTTTGTAAGCTTCTACGGTGGAGCGGTTACCGCTCGTGGTGGTTTAGCAGCGGTTTGTTAATAGATATTGCTTCATAGCAGCTTCTGCAGGTTCTGGCTGCCAGGGAATGCTTTTGGAGCTTTTCCATCCTTTTGACCGGCTAAAAGAAGCAGCTGCAATGATGTGCAGGCGTTTTCTAACCTATGCTGGGACTTTGCCCGAGGAACGCAAAAAAGTGAAGAGCTCTCACTAGCGCCCTCAGGTTGGATCACCTTTTTCCGCAACTTCTCGGCAGACTGCCAATAGTTCCGCACCGGCCTTTTCCCACGAAAACTTCTGTGCTTGCGCTATGCCTTTTCGGCTCATCTGTCTTTTTAATTCGTCATTCTCGAGCACGGTGCTCATCGCCTGCGCGAGCGCTTCCACGTCGCGCGGGTCGACGAGAAGCCCTGCATCACCGACCATTTCTGGCAGCGAGGAGACATTCGAGGCTATAACTGGACACCCACTCGCCATCGCTTCGAGTACGGGAAGTCCAAAACCTTCGTACAGCGAGGGATAAACGAAGACGTCCGCCTCCTCGTAGAGCGACTGTATCTCGGAGTCGGTCAAGTGGCCGGTTAGTGTTATCTTGATCCCCTCATAGCGCCCACGTATGTCGTCTAGTGTCGATTCAAATTCTGGAATCTCTTTTCTCAATTGACCTACGATTATCAGTTCCGCATCGTTGTTCGGGTTCTTTCGATGCACGAGTTCAAACGCCTTAATCAATCGAAGTTGGTTTTTGCGAGGGGAGATGGTAGACACTATTAGCATCTTCTTGCTCCCGAAGTTAACACGAGGACTCCTCGGAGGAATGAAGGAGCTCAAATACACTATGGCAATATCTGCGGCGTTGAGGTCCCAATAACGCATCGCTTCCTTCTTGGTCGATTCAGATATAGCGACATATCGCACTGGAAGTTGGACAAAATGGTTCTTCCAAATCGTATAAAGGGTCGTTACGTTCGCTGCGCCCACGTCGTCCTCAGGGCAACTATAGAAACTGAAGTCGAAGAGCATTTGGATCCATTTTGCCTTGGGTAAAATGCCAAGCTTGACAAGAAGCTGGAAGAGACACAGAGGCGTCGGACTGAAGAAATAGCACGGATGCATGAATAGGAGGATAGCGTCGCTTTTCTTGTACAGCTTAATAATTCCCCACAATGTCCGCGGAAGGAGGAATGAGCCCACAACGAAGAGGGAAACTTTTCCGTTCTTCACCAGAGAGGGGCTGACAAAGTCTTTTTCTTTTTTTACTGCTATGACGGAAACTGATTCGACATCGTCTGCCTCACAGAGCCTCGAAATTAGCTCCTCCGTTACTCTTGGAATCCCATCTTTGTATTTTGGAAAAGGGGCAAGAACGGAGATCTTCATGGCTTCCCGACTCTCAAAAGTCATTTTACGCCGTAAGTGTAACGATTTGACTCTTAAAGCTTTGCTTCTGACAATAAAGCCGTTCCTGCCTTTGCGAACATGATAATCTGACAGGCAGAATCGGCGTCGCGCAAATCCTGTCTATAGCCACCACGCGCGACTAAAGAGGCGAGCTCAGCGCTAGGCGCACAGCAAAAGTAAGGAACTATTAGAGGCCGCCACAGTTTTTTTAGCCAAGATACTTGGTCTTGGCGACTTTCTGAAGCCGCAGAGTTAGATAAAATTTGGGACTAGCAAGGCACCAGACGAAATAATGAAAGTCGTTTCGCATCGTTCAGTTTTGCGCGTCGCGCATCGACATGGATAATTGATTTCAGAAGCAAGATATCTCTTTTTGCAATTCCTTGCATAGCATATAACGTCCCGAAATATATCAGCTCGCTTGCTGCTTACGGATCGCGTCGTAACGAGAGCGCTTTTAATGCTGAATCTACTTCCAGGGAGTGGCAGACCATGTACTGCATCACTTCTTTGTCCGTCATCGTTCGCTTTAACTGGATGAACCTTCGCCGGCTCAGCGCACTGCTGAGGTTGACGGCGTTCCAGGAAAGCGCTTTTAAGAAGCTTCTGAGATAATGAGGATCCGTATTTACGATGGCACCAGCACCCAACAAAAACAGTTGTAGCAAAACCGTCACTGGGAGAGCGGCGGCTAGCGTCGTTAAGGAGTAATTCTTGATCAATACCCTTAGCCGGTTTTTGTAGACTAAGTATGCCGTCTTCGGATTGAGTCCGCCTGAAGTCGCTCCGCCTTTGTGCCAGCACAAGGCACTGGGGCAGTAAGTGACTCTGTAGCCAAGCAGGCGCGCGGCCCACGACAAATCCGTGTCCTCGTGATACGCAAAAAAATACGGGTCAAAGCAGTCGTCTGGGAGATCACGCAGCATGCTCCTCCTTACAAGCAAGCACGCACCGCCTGCGTAAAAAAACCCGCGATCGGTCTCTTCGTCATATTGCCCCCGATCTTCTTCGCCCCACCCTCTTTGCTGAGTAGAGCCCAGCATATCGCATAAAATCCCCGTTTCGTTTATTTTCGAGTCAGCGTAGCGCAGTACCTTAGGTTGAACGAGGCCGACGCGGCTGTCTCGGTCGGCCGAATCGATCATCTCCCGCAAAAGATCTTTATCGATTAGAGCGTCGTTGTTCAAGACCAGAATGAACTCTGGATCTAGAGCGTTTAGCGCATATCGGACGCCAATGTTGACCCCTTCAGCGAATCCGCAATTTCGCTCGTTTTTGATTAGAACGAGCGGTTTGTTACAGGATAGCAACCTTGTATTATTTCCTGCATCTTCACCCATTTCGACCGCGTCGCCCGTGTACTCGGCAAGCCGTGTTGGTTGTTGCAGATGTGAATGAGAAAGGAACGTGGGATCCACTTTGAGTGCGTTGTTGCAGTAGGTCCTTATTCTTAGAAGCGAGTCGTCGGTCGATGCGTTATCGACGAGAACAACCTCGTAGTTGTCATATTCAATTTGAAAAACTGACTGCAGGCATTCTATTGTGTCGTACCATCCGTTGTAATTCAGGATAATAATGCCCGTCTTCGGATTCATTTTTCATCAGTTTTTGCGCGCTCGAAAGATGCAAAATTGATTTCCACCGCACTTAGAGGTCAGTTTACGCGCTTGGCTGACGCCAACAGATCGGCGCGCACAGATCGTGTGTGCATCTCTCACTGAATGTGACCTCACCGAATGTGCCATTTCATATGTCCGATTGCATTGACGCGCTTGTCTTTTTGCACGCGACCAAGGCGATCTAGCATACGTTTCTGCACGCCTTTTGATAACAGTTTCTGCAGTATCGAAGCTGCACCCCATCACTCATAGCGAATATCGTTACAGAACTGTAACACCAAATATTTCGTTATGATGATTTTTCGTCGTGGAGATTTTATGTCGTCGCAGCTCTATATCTAGGCGTAGCTGGGCCTCGGCTCTTAGCCTATGCATTCGCATTCACAACAGGTCTTTCCATCTTCATCGATCCTGATATGACTATACTTACAACGCGTGGAGTTGCAAGAGATCCATCTCTCGGGGGCACGTCTTGGGGAACATAGTCGCTCTGCGGCTTTTCTTAAGCATCGCCGTCTTTGTCCCCTTGTTGGTGATGACAAGCATCTGGGGCCATTCCGAGAACGCTGCATCCGTGGTCTTGCATCGTCCACATCTACGCAGTCACCTCTTCTTTTGACTACCTTCTACTCAATATTTCAAGCCTAAAAAATGGGCTCAATCGTTTGCACAGATGTTGACGGGCGGGCCGATGCATGTCAGCGTTATTATCCAATAAGTCTGAAAGTTAACGTTGTGGATTTTGCGCTGATTTACGTCACCGTCAATCTGGTTCCGTCAGCGGCTGCGCCCTATGTGCGCGAGATTTTGTCAGGGCAACGGTGGAAATTGATTGGATTTTTTGGGAACCAGCAAACTGATTATGGAGATATAGCCGATTTTCAAATTGGCAACTTGCTATGCGCCAACCATTTCAAAGATTTTGAAGCGAAAATCGTGTCAGCACCGAGTATTTCACACGTGCGAGTTCAATGTCTTACGAGTAATCTCTATTTGTTTCATGAGCCAGTCGAAATTGGGAGCTAGGTAGTTGGTCTCCGTGTGAGTAGCCATGCACGGAATGGGAATCCACAAGTTCCTTCGTTTGCCAAACAAGTTTTGTGGCCAGCAGAATTGCCAGGCGTGCAGAAAGATTTCCAAGAATCGTCTATTTGTTCTGTTTCGGTAATATTGCAGCATGACAAGCGGGTTGAACAAATTGCACTTCGTTAAGCTTATCCACCGACTTACGTCATCATTTCCGTTCGCGTAACTTTGAAAGACATTTTGAGTCTTTCTGAGCACGACAAGGTTCGAGCGCGAATACGAAAAGCGTAACTATCCCCTCTATCTAATTACCCAAAGATATAGATGGGGTCACAGGGGCTTGGGCGAGACGCAGCAGAGCAGATATGCTTTGCTTTGAAAAAGAACGTAGCAACACGCATCGGAGGGACTAGTAATGCGAGCTAAGCTCGAACCGCTCGTCAGCGTGGCAATCATTACTTACAATCAAGAGATGTTCATAGCCGACTGCGTCGATAGCGTATTAAATCAAACGTATGAAAACATCACAATCTCGATAGCTGACGATGCATCATCTGATGCCACCCCTAGCATCGTTCGGGAGTACGCAAATCATTACCCCAACATAAAGGCCGTGTTCGCTGCAGAGAACAAAGGCATTGCGCATAACGTTAATCGCGCTTTGCAGTCTTTAGAAGGCGACTACTTGGTGATCTTGGACGGCGACGATTTAATGTACCCAACTAAAGTCGAGCAGCAAGTCAATTATCTAGACAGTAATGCCGATGTCATTGCGTGCGCTCACGAGGTGGATGTTTTCGACTCTGCAAAAGGGCAAGTGACGGGGCGTTTCAGCAGTATTTTCAGCAAAAAAAAGCCGAAAGGAAAAGTTGGCGTCGAGTTTTTGTTTGACTTTGCGCTAGTTCTGTCGCCTTGTTCGTACATGTACCGACGCAATTTCGTACCGCTATTCGACCCTCGCCTGAAATATCAAAGTGATTACCTCCATAGTGTTGAAGTTTTCAAAAACGGAAAGTTGGGGTATATTGACGAGGTTTTGGGAGCATATAGAAGACACGATAAGAATGTGACGAAAGCCAGCGACTTTCAGCGCGTGTGGTTTGAGGAGCAGCTAGTTGCGCTTGCTATTATAACCGCGAGATATCCTGAGCTATCGAAGCTGGTTAAGGCGCGTCGCACACAGACGTATATTGCACGAATTGGACGGTGTTTGTTAGACGGCGACAAGAAAAGGGCCAAGTTATTCTCGAAAGCGTTATTCTTTGAGGGGGCTCACCTCAATGGGGTACTCTTGTTGGCTTTGTCGAATGTGGTTAGCAGCGACGTGATCCAGCGGCTGCTTGAAAGCGATAACAAGGTCATACGTGCAGTTGTTGATAATATTATCTAAGTTAAGAGCAGGGGCGGGGCTTTCGATCGTGATATTTCCAATAAGTGCGTATTTCGTTGGTACTAGAATCCGCGACCTGTTCTTATGAGTTGGCCTGCCTGGTTGTTCTCCCCCTTAAGGGGTTGCTGAGTATGTGACAAACCAGTAGAAGCCCCTCGGCACTCCTGCATGTTGACCGCTGCTGTTTGCATCAACTGCAATTGCCTCTCGTAATCGCTTTAGCCTCGTGCTCATTGACTAATCCAGGGGATGCAAATTTAACAGAGCTTGTTTCAAGGCATTTATAAGCCTGATAACACGTAAGTTACCGCATCTAATCGATACCCGTGTTTGGCTGAGATCTTCGGACGAGAATGAAGGCAGCTTAAAAAGATAAAAGCAACCGGTGCGCCAAGAGGTGATGGGCGGCAATCTGCACGCTCACTCGATGGACGCGACCTGACATACGGCGAAAAACATGAGTACTGCACGAACAATAGCACGAAGCTCCACTCTTTTGCTTATTGGGCAGATCGTTAGCTTGGGTCTTGCAGCCGTCTATGGGATTGCAATCGCTCGGTATCTCGGCGTCACAGGCTATGGATTACTGAGTACTGCAATAGCATTCACTGGAGTTTTTACTCCCTTGACTAGTCTAGGGCTCACCACATTAGCTACAAGAGAGGTTGCGCGCGACAAATCCTTAGCCGGTAAGTATCTAGGCAATATGATCACCATCGAGGTCGCGCTGGCGATCGGCACGTTCTGCTTAATTGCTCTTGCTGCTTACGTCTTACGATATCCCCAAGAAACAATTACCTTGATTTATATTTTAGCTCTTTCCTTGGTCTGTGCAGGTTTCACTGGTGTTTTCCTGTCACTATTTCAAGCTTTCGAGAGGATGGAATACCAGTCGATAGGGGTGGTCTTAAACTCTGTCGCTACTTTCGTCATCGTCATATGGGGAATCACTGACGGGTTCGGTGTCGTTTGGTTCGCATTCGCGTACTTCGTAAGCGGCTTGGCTGTTACGATTTATAGCGTGACAGCCTATAGTAGGAACTTCAGTCTGCCTCACATTGAGATTGATTTGAAGTTTTGGAACAGAATATTTCGAGAGGCGCTGCCATTTGCCTTAAGCGGACTGTTTGTTACGATTTATTTTTACATCGATTCAGTTCTATTGTCGCTGATGAAAGGAGCTGAAGCGGTTGGCTTATACAATGCTCCCTATCGATTGATCGTTGTTCTACTATTCATCCCAGCGATGATCAATACCGCGATATTTCCGGCAATGTCGCG
>PLGY01000025.1 GCA_003139855.1 Candidatus Methanoflorens stordalenmirensis | reverse complement strand
ACTGACCTAGCCTGGACCGCGCGCGCCTTTTGTACTGGGTGTGCCATTAACGCTCACAAAGATGTTTAAAACAGACGGGTTGAATGCGCTTACATACGGGATATTCGATGCCGGCGTCGGCGTAGCCACAGGGGTTATCGGATTTCCGGTCACCAAAATCATTGAAAATTTGCGGCCGATTTGGATTCCCGCTGCTAATGAAAAGGTCGGGATCGATTTGGCTTTAGGGGCTGCCGCATCTGGCACACGATCAGTTTTTGTAACGAAACACGTTGGATTGAACGTGGCGTCCGACTCCTTGATTACCGCGGCCACGCACGGAATAGGTGCCGGGCTAGTCGTAATCGCAGGCGACGATCCAGGTGCAAAATTTTCGCAAAACGAGCAGGATTCGAGATATTACGGTAAGATAGCCGAAATCCCAGTGATGGACCCACACAGCGCCCGTAATGCGTATGATTGTGCATTAGAGGCTTTTGAACTATCCGCATTACTCTCAGTGCCGATAATTGTGAGAATAACAGGCAGGCTTCTGAATACGCAGGGCATAGTTGAGAGGGTGCCGTCTGCACGATGCGTCAATAAGAGCATCGATAAGAGCATCTGGAACCTCACGCATTTAGGTAGACATCAACATTTTCTCAGACATACGTATCCTAAGATGCTGCAATTTGCTGAAACAACAGATCTCAACGAACAAGACGGCGACGGCGCCATCGGCATTGTTTCTGCAGGCTATGCATCAACGCTGGTGGATGATGCAATCCAGGGACGAGACGATGTAGCACACCTCAGACTCGGCGTTGTCAACCCGCTATGTCAACGCCGAATTGATTCGTTTCTCAAAAAGCACAACCGAGTCCTAGTCGTTGAAGAGGGGTCACCGCTTATTGAAGAATCAGTTCACGCGAAAGTCCTCGGCAAACTGTCTGGGCACGTTCCCCGTTTCGGGGAACTTACGTCAAACGATGTGACTAAAGCGTTGACCTATATTGAGGCAGATTACATGACGGCAAGGTTTGATGTCGAGACACTCGAAACCAGACGTTACACAGAAGACATATGCGATGATTGTCCCTTCTTGCCTTTCTACCGCGCTCTCGACCAAGTTGATGCGATGATTGCGGGCGACATGGGCTGCGTAATACGGACAGCCAATCCACCTTTTAGACTGGTTGACGCAGCATATTCACTCGGCTCAGCAATAGGCGTGGCTTCGGGGTTTGAACAAGGCGGACTTGCGATACTAGGAGATTACGCGTTCTTGCATAGCGGCATCGCCGCACTAATAAGCGCGGCAGTGTTTAAGCGGAATGTAAAGGCGTTCGTACTCGAAAACCGGATATCAGCCATAACGGGCGGGCAGCCGACGCCCGAGATCTCTGATTTGGTCGGTGCCGTGTGCCGAAATTACGGTATCACTTACAAGTTAGTGGACGCAACTGACATGAATGAAATGTCATATGCAGATCTTCTGCAAGCCGCAAGCGACTCGACAGGAACGCTCGTCGTCGTCATACGAGCCGCCTGCTCAAAATACGGTCCTCGTCAAAACTCCGGGGCTAGCGGTACATCACGGTTCTAATTATATCCTCGAGCTCCTCCTGAGAGACTGATTTCTTTGTTTCACAAACGCGTTTTACGTCGTCAAGGATCTGACAGAGCTCATCCCGGGTCGGACGGTAGCCTAACTGCGCGATGACGTACTGCAGGGCTTTTTTTCCGGTGTGCTTGCCAATGACGATTCGTCTCTTGTTGCCCACTAACTCAGGCGAGAATAGTTCATACGTCTCGGACTCCTCGAGCACGGCCGCTACGTGTATGCCGGATTCATGAGAGAATGCATTCAAACCAACGACTGGTTTGTTCTTCGGCAAGCGCAACCGTGAATGATGTTCGACTGTTTTGGAAAGCGCCATCAATTTCGAAAGGTCGTATGTATCGACTCCAAACTGTAGGCGCAGTGCGACAAGCAGTTCCTCAAGCGGGGTATTTCCGACTCGTTCCCCTATCCCGTTCACCGTTGTGTGGAGTTGAAACGTCCCGGCTTCTGCAGCCGTGATAGTGTTTGCTACGGCCATACCGAGATCATTATGGCAATGAATGCAAAGCGGCACGTTAACGACCGTTTTCATCGCAGACACCAGATCGTAGCACGTAGAAGGTCTCAGCGCGCCCACCGTATCTGCGATGTTAACGTAATCGGCCCCGTGGTCCTCACCTTGTCTAAAAAAGCGCTTGAGCACTTCTGGATCGGTCCTAGTCGCGTCTTCTGCCGCAAACCTGACAATGAGCCCGTGTTCTTTTGCATATTCGAGCGTTGACAGAGCGCACTCCAGCATTTCATCAAAGCTGCGATGATACTTGTACTTGAGATGCAGATCTGAGGTAGCCATAAACAGCCCCACCACATCTACATCGCAATCTAACGCTTCATCGATGTCGTGGAAAATCGCTCGCGAAAGGCAGCAAATCTTGGTGTTTAGGCCCAGATTAGCAATTTCTTTCACCATAGCCTTCTCTTTCGCTGAAACGGCGGGAAATCCTGCTTCTATGATCTCAACGCCAATTTCATCCAGCTTGGTCGCAATCTCAACTTTTTCGTCGACACCAAAAACGACGCCGGGAGCCTGCTCACCGTCACGCAGCGTGACGTCACAAATCTCTATCTGGCCAATAACTGCCTTAGGCACTGAAGAAGATCCAAAATGATCCATAAACGATCCTGATGAAGTTCGCTATACACATTCATAGCCGCAACTTAAATATGTTGCTGGTCTTCAGATCGACGAGTGCACGCGAGCCTCCGGCGTCAGCGTTCGTTGCTGAGGTCCAAGTCGGCACTCCAACGCGTCGTCGCTGGTTGACGGACAAAAAATCCATAGGTTGATAATCAACGGGCAGCACATAGTACGCGGTGAACAGCGCTTTGGATGCTCCAAGAACCATTAGCGAGAAGATTCTTTCCAGGGCGTCAGGAAAAGCGGCAAGCGCCAAGGATTTTATTCTGGGGCATGTTGACGCAGCAATGGCCCACGATGGCACGAGTGTCCTTGGCGTAAAAGCATTTGAGGACATGGGCGCTACCTCTGTTTGGGATCCACAAAGGATCGCTATTATCTTTGACCATATCGCCCCAGCAAGCACTGAGGCAGCCGCAACCCTTCAACAAACAATCCGCACGTGGACAAAACGCCAGGGAATTACGAACTTCTTTGACGTCGGTGATGGGGTATGCCATCAACTCATGGTTGAGCACGGGCTTGCCCTTCCAGGCACCTTGGTTGTCGGAGCGGATTCGCACTCGTGCACNNCTCAACGGAAAACTCAGAGACCACGTAAGCGCGAAAGACGTGATTCTTAACATAGCAGGGACTATTGGGGCCGATGGCGCGTCGTACAAAGCTCTGGAATTCTATGGCACGACGACAGCCGACCTGACTTTGGAAAGCAGGCTTACTCTGAGCAATATGGCAGTCGAAGTAGGCGCAAAGGCAGGCATCGTACCACCAGACCAAAAGACTTTTGCGTACCTCAAACGCCTCACACCACAAGCGGAGTACCAGCCTTGTTATTCTGATGACGATGCCGTGTACGCTGATGAGCTCAACGTCAAGGTTGATGAGTTGGGGCCTCAGGTCGCTTGTCCCCATTACGTGGACAACGTGAAAGATGTTGAGGAGGTAGTGGGCACAGCTATTGACCAAGTGTTCATAGGTTCGTGCACCAATGGACGTTTTGAAGATCTTCAGATGGCAGCGAGCATTCTACGCGGTGAGACAGTTGCAGTAAGGACGATCATCGTTCCAGCGTCGAAGCTCGTGCTATTAAACTCTATACGAACGGGGATCCTGGAAACATTAATTCAAGCCGGAGCTACCGTTTGCAGTCCCGGGTGCGGGCCATGTCTCGGCGCGCATAACGGGGTTTTGGGACGGGGAGAGGCTTGTCTTTCAACTTCCAATAGAAATTTCAAAGGGAGGATGGGTGCTGAGGGGCTCGTATATCTTGCCTCTCCCGCCACAGCCGCGGCGACGGCCCTCAAAGGCGAGATCGCTGATCCGCGGCAATCATAGACAAATCGCCTGTCACTCTGTCTATCTCTCTGTCTATCACGGGATTCAAACGCCGGCGTATCTCTTGATTTCCTCAATTTGTTCCGTCAGGATCTTTTCAACGGCCTCGAGGAGATATTCAAGCGATGGGCTTCTAACCGTGAATTTTCTCGGGACGCCTTTGTAGGTCACAATGTCGCCGGTACTGATTGAAATCATCGGCTCTCGCACGACAAGCGTCGCCATGAACTCGCTGGCGTCGATTTTTTCGACGTCTAGCTTCCACATTCTTTCGTCAATCTCTTGTTCAATCTCTTGCGCGTTGTGCGTGACCTTGTGGGTGAGAAAAGCTTTTTTTTGATTGATTAGGTACTCTTCTTGCGCGGACAATGGCAATGACATAGCAACAAAGTTGTTTCGGAACATATTAAACACTTTTTCAGGCTTTGCGCACCCAGCCGAAGCTAAACAATCCGCCGTATGCTTTATATCGCTACATCTTCAAGTAGACTATGATGCTCATCAGGGGAAAAGTGTGGAAATACGGCGATAATGTCAACACTGATTTGATCATACCCGGCAAGTATCTGAGAACGACTGACGTTAATGTCTTCGCACAACACGCAATGGAGGGGTTTGGTACGGAATTTTTACCGCATGCGGGAGACATAATAGTTGCCGGCAAGAACTTTGGTTGCGGATCATCGCGAGAGCAGGCAGCACTCGCGCTCAAATACACCAAGATCGGATGTGTCGTTGCGAAATCTTTCGCTCGGATCTTTTTCAGAAATGCAATCAATGTGGGCTTGCCAATTATCGAAGCAGACGCCCTTGATTCTGTTACAGCGGGTGATGAGATTGAGGTCGACTTATCTTCAGGGCTTGTGAGAACCCGCAGCAGGGTCGTACAAGGTGAGGAGCTTCCAAAATTCCTGCAGGAGATCCTCCAAGATGGTGGGTTAGTCGAATATAGAAAGAGGCATCCGCGCAACGCGAGTCCGGCGAGTGAGTGATCCGTAACGGGTCTACGCGGATGCATCAAGCGGTTTGCTACTCCGTGCACATGAAAATCGCTGTTGCCGAGGGAGATGGGGTCGGCAAAGAGGTCATACCCCCTTGTGTTGAGATTCTCACTTTATTATTGAATGATCCAGAATTCATCCAGGTTGACATAGGATACGCCAAATGGGCTAGAGAAGGCGCACCAATAACCGATGCGGATATCGGTTTAATTGCACAAGCCGATTGTATGCTCCTGGGTGCTGTAACCAGCGTTCAAGGGAGCAGCGTGCTTGTCAGACTAAGAAAAACACTTGATCTCTTCGTGAATCTGCGACCTTTTCGATCTTACTCTCTAACCCCCTATGAATTGAACCTCACCATAATACGAGAGAACCTCGAAGGATTGTACTCCGGCATCGAAGAGCTTTCTGACGACGTCGCCATCACACAGCGAGTGGTTACTCGTGCTAATGTGGAAAGGCTTGCGTCGTACGCGAGCACCTTGCCCAACGTAAAAACAATTACGATAGTGCATAAGGCAAACGTGCTCAAGTCGGATATTTTCTTTCGAGATGTCTGTCTGCGTGTTCTGCAGGAGCATGATGTGCCCTATAACGAGATGTACGTCGACGCAGCTGCATACAATCTCATAAGACACCCTGAAATGTTCGATCACGTCTTGACGTCGAACTTATTTGGTGATATTCTGTCCGATGAAGCTGCAGCGCTTATCGGAGGCCTCGGGCTTTGTCCGAGTGCGAACATCGGACCGAAATTCGCCATTTTTGAGCCTGTGCACGGGTCGGCGCCCCACATCGCTGGGCGCGGCATAGCAAACCCAATAGGGGCTATTCTGAGTGCCAGAATGCTGCTTGAATGGGCAGGCGAATGCGAAAAAGCCTCCTTAGTAGACGTTTCAGTCAAGCAGACGATAAGCAAAGGCGTCACGACGCGCGACCTAGGCGGTACGAGTTCGACCAGCGAGGTAGCGCGCGAAATAATACGCAATATAAGGTGACAACGTGATTTTTCCCGATCATTGTAAGGACGTCGCTGTAAGAGAATGCGATGCTGAAACCTCTCCGCCAACAGCCGGTGAGCACATCTACTTCTCATCGCGCTATGTCTTGCTGTTTTGGCAAGGAAAAGTCGCAGTTTACGAACTCGAATTAGAGGGGAACGGCTTAATCCGAACGATATCGAAGGCCAAGAGGATTGCAGGCTTTGCCGAAACTCTAGTGTATAGACGCAAGATCGACATCTTCAACAGAAGCAGGCTAATTGCCGTAGCAACCCGACTGTGTAAGCCCCCCGTAAAAGCAGTCGTCTATCAAGGATTTGATCTTCATTGGACGTTCGTTTATGACCCCGACCTCACCAGCGTAACCGAGATTGAGGTATTCGACGTATCCCCCCCAGATCCACCATACCTTATCTCGCTCATCAAGAAACTCGACAGAGCTGGCATTTTTGGAGACCTATCCGTGCGTTTTACGCCAGTCATACAAGATCTAAGACGCTCCACCGCCACGATTTATCCGTGCTCAGCGTCAGGAATTGGGCCAAACTGCCTCAACAGCCGCGACATTCACGTCGGTGAGCACGCCGTTCTACTAGGGTGCGATATTTCGAAACAAGTACTTGAAGCGCGAGTCCACGGGCTGGAATTCAAACACGTCAACATCTGTCCGACAAAAACAATAAGACCGAGCAAACCCTTCATTGCAAAATGTTGCAAGTCAGCGAGGGTCGGACCGACCGAACTTTTCGGACAGAGGGGTTACGTCGTTCATTGGGGTGCAAATCCATATGAGGTCGTCTCTGCTATCAGAGATCTCGCAAACGCGATACGTTGATTGGTTCGCGGCACCAAAATAGCCCCTCATTTTACAGAAGTGCGGAGGGAGGGATTCGAACCCACGAATGCCTTCGCAACAGGATATCCCAAACAACGGTTCTTAAGTCCTGCGCCTTTGGCCAGGCTTGGCTACCTCCGCCCTATGTTGACATACCGTACGGACATATAAAAGCCTATTTTTGACTAGATAGCACTTTTGCTGATGCATCAGGGAGCCTCGAAGGAGGTTTTTAGTACGCTCGCCCAAGAGGCTCTCTGTCCAGAGCTAGTACGCCGTCGACCATAATTACTAGATGTTGTTCGGCGCTGCGCTGAAGCTCTTGAACTACTGCACGCCAAACTCGATAATTCCACTTTTTGTATATATTTCGTCCCACAATTCCAACAAGCAGTCAAATTAGATAAACGTGGAGTGGACCCTAACGAACTTCGTGCATAGCATAACCCTATGGTCTGCGGTTAACGCCATACGAAACCATTCTGCAAACCAAATGCCAGAATGCTCGACCCCTGCGAAACACAAAGACAACGGATTACGAGGTAGCCCGTGGACCTTTTGTATCTATTGATGACTATGGTTCTGTCAGTTTTTTTTGGAATTGCGTGACACGTTCACTGCTGCGGTGAGGCGCTTACGATCATCAGACGAGTGTATGCTCCGGTCGGGATTTGAACCCGAGTCGTTGGCTTGCTTCACTGCTAAAGTTCGAAAGGCCAACATGATTGGCCGGACTACACTACCGGAGCTTGAGTATACAAAGGTGTTGCTGAATAACGCAAAGCACGGCGTATTTTCACAACGCTTGCTGACTACGATTCGCGTTATAAAATATATTTGTTTCTGATCTGTGCAAAACGCAAACATGAGCTCAGATGCCCCCAACGTAACTAACCGGACTTTTTGACAGTCCGGAAGAGCTCATTTTTTAGAGCAAGTCAAAATCCTTCGCGTGCTCAAATGCGAGTTCTATCAAAAGAATTAAGAAACCCCCACACAAAGAATCCTCGAGCTGCTTGCCGTATCGCAGCTCATTTGCACCGCAGAAAATTAAAACGAGGGACCATGCGACTATTAATCACAGGTGGCGCGGGCTTCATAGGCAGCAATTTCGTCCGTTATATGTTGTGTAAACACAATGAAGCAGAAATCACAGTCCTGGACAAACTGACGTACGCAGGCAATATGAGCAGCCTCAAAGACGTGCTAGCTGATATTGAATTCGTCAAAGGCGATATTTGCGACGAGACAATTGTCAAGCAGTCGCTAAAAGATTGTGACTGTGTTATTAACTTTGCGGCCGAGACGCACGTCGATAGATCGATTACGAGTTCAGCTGCCTTCGTTCAAACGGATGTCCTCGGAACTCACGTCTTGCTAGCAGCGGCTGAAGATTACTCAATTGAGCGTTTCGTTCAGATATCGACGGATGAAGTGTATGGAAGCATTGATCGCGGATCATTTAAGGAGACGGATAGCTTGCATCCGTCAAGTCCCTATGCAGCGAGCAAGGCTGGAGCGGATTTGTTGGCATCATCCTATTTCACGACGTACGATTTTCCCTGCGTTATTACCCGCAGCTCAAACAACTACGGGCCGTATCAGCACCCCGAAAAACTGATTCCTCGCTTTCTGACAAGCGCTATGAGGAATCGCGAGCTGACCGTTTATGGCCGGGGAGACAACGTCCGGGACTGGATACACGTAGCAGATAACTGTGCAGCGATAGACTGCGTTCGCCAAATAGGCAAAACGGGCGAGACGTATAACATTGGCGCTGGAAACGAGAGGAGTAACTTAGACATGACGAAAGCTATACTACAGCTAGTGGGAAAGCCTTCATCGCTCATTGCTTTCACAGCGAACCGGCTCGGACACGACCAGAGGTATTCCGTAGACTGTTCGAAGATAAAGTCCCTTGGATGGCAACCCGAGATTTCATTTGAAGACGGATTGACGCAAGTCGCTCGGTGGTATCAAGAGAACGAATGGTGGTGGTCCCCGCTAATTTGAAGACGACTTGTCTGCGCGCAAACATAACGCTCGCGAGAAGCTGCGTCTCAAAGAGCCTTGATATATCGAACCATCGATTCAAAGATGGCATTCCCGTCAGCAGAACCGAGAAGTTTCTGTGACGCTCGTTCGGGATGCGGCATCATCGCAAGCACGTTTTTTTCTAAATTACTTATTGCAGCGATATTATCAAGCGAGCCGTTGGGGTTTGCAGCTAAAGTGGGACGTCCTTTATCATCAACGTACTTAAAAACGACCTGATCATTTTCGTAAAGCTCTTTGAGCAGCCGTGGGTCAGCAACGTATCGCCCCTCTTTGTGGGCTATAGGAAGGTCAACCAACGCGTTCGAAAGTACCGTGAACGCAGATTCGCCGAATGTTCTGAGTTTCACCCACCTGCAAATGAACTTTGGATACTGATTGAGAGTGAAGGTGCCGGGCACCAAGTGCGACTCGCTGAGGATTTGGGCGCCGTTACATATACCTAGCACAGGCTTCCCATCAGCTGCCATCTCTGCAACTGACTGCATAATCTTGGTTCGTGCCGCAATTGCGCCTGCGCGCAAGTAGTCCCCATACGAAAACCCGCCTGGGATGATTGCGCCGTCAAAACTCTCGAGGGTCTCTTTGTACCAAACAAGTTCTGCGCCAACGTTCAAATTGTTCAGAGCTTTTTGAACGTCCAAATCACAGTTACTCCCACCGAACCGAAGAATGGCGATATTCATCTTTCTCTTCTCGACTATTTCGTTATCCGTATGTCATAATCGTGTATGATGGGATTCGCGAGCAGCCTTTGGCACATTCCGTTAACGATGTCGGTTGCATTCTCACGGGAGTCTGCTGTGAGTTCGAGTTCGTAGACGGCTGCTTGTTTGACCGATTGACAATCATACCCAAGATGCTTGAGAGCACTTTTTATCGTCGTAGCTTCCGGATCAAGCATGCCGTGCTTCAGCTTAATGGTGATCTCAGCGCGATAAAGCATGGCAGGTACTATGGCTCATTAATAGTTAAACATTGGCGCTGACGGGTCGCCCAGCAGCTAGGCAAGCGCGGTCGAAGCGTGTCATCTGGCCGGATAAGAATGGCCGAAAAAATCGAACCAGCGTTGGTACGCGAGGCTTTGGCAGACAGCAGTTGATCGGGCTCTTTAACCTGAGACGAGCGTCCGCCGGGCTTGGCGTGCTTATCGTGGGCTCTTGCGGATGCGCGATACTACCAGCGCCACAATCGAGATGCCAACGACTGCGGGGATGGCTTCAAAACCGGACACCCCCGCGGCTTTGGTCGAAACGCTTGTGGTTGGAGGATTGCCTGTCGCCGAAGGGGACGAGACCGGCTCTTGCGCGAGCACCTGCCGTTGCAGGGCAGTCACCTGACTAGCCGACAGTTCTGCGTTTTGTTCGACAATGACCCTTCCTTGAGGGTCCGTGAACACAATCAGCGGAGGTTTGCTATAATTATTTAGCGTTCCCTGTTTAGTCCCGACCACGTCTATGTTCAGAAGTTCGACGAAAGTTGAATAACTTCACTATCCGTCCAGGTGTTTTGATCCCTGTTTCTGCATCGAGGATACCAGTCTTCGCGAATGTATATCATCTCGAGCTTGTTTTCCCCCGGCTGCAGCTTTCATCCCTGTTGGGTAGTCATAAACCCACGCCACCTCATTTTGGGCTTTGACGCCCACCGTCAAAAAAGAGCTCGCTGTAACAAAAAACACAGCCAGCACCGATATCACGGCTATAAAACGTCTCATCGATGGCAGACTGAGCTACAGGACAAATGTGCTATTTAACTTTTGTTGATCCGGCGCGCGAGTTACTGTCCCACGCCAGCGCGTGCACGCGCTGCAACCCGTTAGTTTCGGCGTTGCTAAACGTCTTTCAAGAGACGTGAGATCCGCGTTCGAAATCAAAATGCTCAGCGCGGATGGAGATTCCACGATAAGTTATTCAACACCCACGCGCACATTCAACGTGAATCCACGTGAAAATAATTCAAGCCTCTTCTTACTTCTATCCACACATCGGAGGAGTCGAAACTCACTGTCTTGAGCTTTCGCAAAGCTTACGGGATCTAGGGCACGAGGTCGTTGTTTTGTGCGCCGAAGTCCCCAAGTCTAGACCAAATGAGGTCTTGCGCGGACTCCCTGTGTACAGATTTCCCGCTATGGATCTGCCATATATCCCGTATATGTACGCTTTACGGCGGCGGATTGCGCAGTTCAGCGCCGATGTCGTGCATTCACATTATCCTCCGCCTTTCATGTCTTACGGAGTGGTCAAAGGCCTGCCGCACGTTCCACACGTGCTTACTTACCACTGCGATCTCGAAATTCCCGACCGTATCGCAAATCTCAGAATTCCGAACATCTGTAGATGCCTTGTGAGCGAAGTCAACACGGCTATGTATACAAAGCCGATCCTCGACAACGTCGCGCAGATAATCGCTACAACTGAATCTTACGCGCGAACCTCCCCTGTACTGCGAGGTTATCGCTATGAAATCGTGCCGAATGGCATTAGACTAGAAACCTTTGACAGACATTTACCCGGCTTGAACGGCGAAAAGAGGGCACATCAGATACTCTTCGTTGGTCGACTGAGCTCTGTGAAAGGCGTTGATGATTTTGTCAAAGCCGCCAAGATCGTGCTAAGCCAAGTAAGCGACGCGACTTTCTTAATCGTCGGTGATGGAGAAGATCGAGAACGACTAAAAAAACTCGCCAAAGGCTACGAGCACCGAATCAAATTCTGTGGGCACGTATCAAGAGGCGTTCTTCTAAAGCTCTACACAAGCTCTTCCGCACTAGTCCTTCCCTCTTTTACGCGCCTCGAGGCGTTCGGGTTGGTTCTTCTAGAAGCGATGGCGTGCGAAACGCCAGTGATTGCTTCCAGAATTCCGGGAGTACGCGACGTCGTTGGCGAAGGCGGTTTGCTTGTCACGCCGCGAGATCCTTCTTCCCTTGCAAATGCCATTCTAGAGATTCTCGAAAACCCTACAAACGCACGATCAATGGGTAAAAACGGTCGCACGCGCGTTGAACAGAAATATGACTGGAAAATCATTGCGCAAGATATCCTTGACCTTTATGCGAATGTGGTAGACGCGTGAAACGAAAGAAGATGCTTCAAGAACGACGACTTAATATACGTTAATCGAATTTTCTTATGAAATGAAAGTTTGCGCCATCATCCCAGTCGCGCCATCCGAACCGAATGCACTCGTCGAAAAATCAATCAAGAGCTTGGGAGCTTTAGACTGCACTGGTCTCGATTTTGAAGCGTACTACGTCATCGACAGCAGCGGAAAAGATTATAGCTCTTTGTTCGAATTGCTGCCGCCGCACTTCCACATAGTGATCAGAAATGGCCACAGAGGCCGCCGGGCTGGCGCTATCAACGACATTCTGAACATGACAGAAGGTGCAGACTTCGTTGCGCTATTCGATGTCGATAGCCGGCCCAACGCTGATTTTTTGGAGGAGTGTGTGCGTGAACTCACGGCGACAAGCGACGGGGTGCTTGCAAGTGGCTGCCGCTACGTGACTAATAAGGTAAACACCCTCACCAAGATCGTTTCAATCGAGTACAAGTTTTTCTGTGACATCTATCGTTTTTTCAGGTGGTCAAGGGGCTTCATTCAGTTCAACGGCATGATAGGGGTGTCAAAAGCACCCTTTGTAAGGACGACAGGTTTTGATGAACGTTGTTCGTGTGAGGATCTAGATATAAGCGAGAAGATATATCTCTCGGGGAACCGCGCACTACTTGCCACGACGAAAATAGGGGAGCAGGCTCCCACCTCCATTCAGGATTTGTACAATCAAAGAGTTCGATGGTTCCGCGGTGCCGTCGAGGGGTTTCGAAAGTATCTTGGTCCAATGTTCACCGCTCGCATTCCTATCTCGGTAAAAGCGACGTGGCTGGGCGCGCTAACCATCCCATTTTTCTCATACTTATTCGCGCCTTTCGTTCCCATATATTCCAGAGCAATTATGGCAGAAAGTGATAGCATATCGGAATCATTCAAAATCTTGCTCGGCTTAGCTGGGTACGGCTGCTTGATGACGCTCTGCGGGATCGTGGCCGTCGGACAGCATCTAGCTTCCCGCAAGTGTGAGTGGGCCGGGGTAGCAAGATCAGAAGTCTAACTATCGACGGGAGGTAGATCTTGAACGGCTTGCGAAAGTGGCTTGCGATTTCACTGACGTTCAGCATAATCTCGATCTTAGCGCTCCTATTTTACACGATCACGCCGGACCAGTTACGAAGCCTTATACAAATTCACCCAGCCTTCTTGGCCGCCGCATTGATCTTTCAGTTAGGTTCGTGGCTCGTCTGGGGCGCCCGAATGAAGACCATGGCAGAAGCGGTAGGGGGCGAGCTCTCGTTTAGAAAATCGGTCGAGATCGTCTTGTCAAATCTTTTTGCTGCGGCAATCACTCCGGGACACGCCGGGGGGGAAGTTACCAGAGTTCAGCTGTTGCGAGGTTGCAAGCTGTCCGTGGGAGATGCCTCAGCGGTCGTCCTCGGAGAAAGAATGCTGGATGCGCTTTTCTTAGGCATAGCTGCCCCGATCGCATTTCTGCTGTTTACCCGGTACGTGCAGACGACGCCCGGGATCATAGCCCTTTTCGGGATCGCGGCCATAGTTTTCGGCTTACTCTTTTTCTTCCTGCTCTACGTTATGGCAAAGCCAAGAAAAGTGAAGTCTGTGGTGACAAGAGTACGCTGGCTGTTCGTCAAAGTGAGAGGCGTTGACAAGGCTGACAGCGCCATGCAAAAGGCTTTGCGAGAGGTCGATGTTTTTCACAATAGCTCTATGCGATACTTGAAGCATGAACGACGAGCTTTGGCCAAAGGTTTTCTTTTTACGATGGCGTTTTGGCTTCTGCAGTTTACCATTGCTTCGCTTATTCTCGTCGGCCTCGGAGCACAGCCGTTTATTTTAGCGTCATTTTCTGCCCAAACAGTTCTAATGATGATCGCGATGATTCCACTCACGCCGGGAAACAGCGGCATAGCCGAACTAAGCACTGCAGCTATTTATTCAGCCTTTGTGAGCACGTCAATTCTCGGCATTTTCATCCTCGGCTGGAGAGTGATTACGTATTATCTAAATATCGTCGTAGGTGGGCTAGTGAGCATAAAGATCCTACAAGATCAACCAGTAGTCGAAGAAGCAGTTGAAGGGGCCGCTCAAGAGGCACAATGAATGTCGAGGTCAAAAACCGGCGACTCTCCACTTGATGAGCACGCCGTCGCCGATTTGACGGATTTCTCGCAGATTGAGCTTAACAAAGTCATTAGTCAGGCCCGCTCCATCGACCAGCGTTGGCGCTGCACTGCCCCCAATAATAATGTTGCCTACGTATGTGTAAATCTCATCGACTAAGCCCAAACTTAGAAGGGCGAAATTGAGCGTTGCGCCACCCTCCACCAAGAGGGATTCCACTCCACGATCCTTCAAACGCCCAAGCAGCGCAGTGAGATCCACTTTGCTCTCTCCGACAGCGACTATTTCAGCCTTAGTTTTGAGCACTTCTACCCGATGACGTGGGGCCTGTTGCGATGTCGCAATAAGTGCATTTGGCCCCAAAACGGCCGCAGTCGCTGGCGTTCGTGCGCTGCTATCGACCACTACTCGCAGCGGACTCTCACTTCTCCCCTGGTCTACTCGCTTGCGCTTGAGTACCACCGACTTTATCGTAAGCTTCGGATCGTCCGCAAGAACGGTCCCGACCCCAATCATGACAGCATCAACGTTCGCTTTTAGCGCATCAACTCGCCGGAGGTCGTCTTCTCCAGAAATGCGCACCTGTTTTCTCGCTACCGTGGAAATCTTGCCGTCGGCGCTCATTGCTGAATTAATAAAGACATATGGTCTCATCGGCTAGCCTTAATTGACCAATGTTATATTAATATCTGGTTCACATCCTATGCGATAGCGGCATGCAAAAATACGAGTTTCTAGAGCACACAGCCGATGTAACTTTTAAGGCGTACGGAAGAGACTTAAACGAGCTATTCAAAAATGCGGCAGAAGCTCTCGAAGACACAATGGTTCTTCTCGATGAAGTGGCACTAGGAGAAACTTTAAACATAGAGATGGGTTCCGACTCTTACGAAAACTTGCTGTACGACTGGCTTTCTGAGCTTCTGATCACGTTTGAAGTCGAGCGCTTTGCTCTTAAGAAATGCTTCGTCAGGATTGTGGGTTTGTCGCTAACTGCTGACTGTCTAGGCGAAATATTAGATCTAAACAGGCATAGACTAAACACAGAAGTAAAAGCGGTGACATATCACAATCTAGCAGTGACGAAAAATGACATCTATCACGCAGAGGTAACGCTGGACGTATAGGAGGTTCGATGGCGTTCGAAGAATTGGTCAAGCGAGGCGAGTATGTTTGGGAAGTGCCGCAGGACGCAGCGCTACGGATGCGTGTCCCTGGTCGAATCTTCTTGTCAGAAGTCCTTATGAAATACCTCGAGAGAGGAGCGATACAACAAGTAGCGAACGTCGCGACGCTGCCCGGAATCCAGAAATGGTCACTCGCGATGCCTGATGTGCACACGGGCTATGGTTTTCCCATCGGCGGCGTTGCCGCGTTCGACGTTAGCGAAGGCATCCTCTCGCCAGGAGGGGTTGGGTTCGATATCAACTGCGGCACGAGGCTCCTAGTGACGACCTTGTTCAAGGAAGAAATTGAGCCAAGGATTAATGAGCTGACAACAGCACTATTTGAAGCCATTCCGTCGGGACTTGGCTCGAAGGGACAGCTGCGGCTCTCCGAAAAAGAGCTTGACGGCGTGTTCTTGGATGGGGCAAAGTGGGCCGTTAATCGGGGATACGGAAACCCTGCAGATCTGAAGCACTGCGAGAGCAATGGCTGTTTGGATGGTGCAGATCCTACAAAAGTCAGTCCGCTGGCAAAAAAAAGGGGCAAACCCCAGCTTGGAAGTCTAGGAAGTGGAAACCACTTTTTAGAGACTCAATGCGTTGATCGCGTCTTTGATAAAAAGGCCGCAGATTTGTTTGGTTTGAAAGAACAGCAAGTCTGCATAATGCTTCATTCAGGATCACGGGGGGCTGGCCATCAAATCTGCACTGACTACTTGAAAATGTTTCAAGCAGCGAGTCGCAAATATTCTATCGAACTCCCCGATAAGCAACTGGCGTGCGTTCCTGCAGACTCACAAGAAGCACGAGACTACTTCAGCGCAATGGCAGCCGCTGCCAACTACGCGTGGACAAATAGGCAAGTAATGTCATATTGGGTACGAGACGTTCTGGAGCAGCAGTTCAACACGACTGCAACCCTCGTATACGATGTGGCGCACAATATTGCAAAGCTAGAAAAACACACGATCGATGGAGGACGCAAAGAGGTGTACGTGCATCGTAAAGGCGCCACAAGAGCATTCGACAAGGATGACAGTTATGGAATCGAACAGCCAGTGCTCATCCCCGGCAGCATGGGAACTGCCTCTTACGTTCTGCACGGCACCAAAAAAGCAATGAGCACTACCTTCGGATCGACGTGCCACGGGGCAGGTCGAATTCTCAGCCGGAAAGCTGCGAGACGCTCTTTGACTTGGAGAGGCGTTACAGAGGGTCTGCAGCGAAAACACATCGTGATAAAAACTGATGATCTTTCGTCAGTGCCAGAAGAGGCACCAGAAGCGTACAAGCCGATAGACGAGGTCATCGACGTCGTTTCAAAGCTCGGCATCTCAGAAGCCGTTGCGCGGCTCACCCCCATGGGGGTCATCAAGGGCTAGCGCCAGCGATCTCAAACATTGAGCTGATCAAGTTGACAACAAGGGCGCAGCGGCTTTTGCAAGCAAGTTCAGCGATAATTTTATGGATACTGATAGCTATATGATAACTGGGCTAGCTCGGATGGCTCGGCGTCCTCTGTAACCCAAAAACGTCGACAAGTGGGGAGCGAAACAGAAGGAAGGCATTTTGGCAGTTTGACCATCTTACAATTCAGACAATGAAATTCCGTCCTGCGGGGTCAACGGCCGTGTGTTGCTGATTGGAGAACCAGCGGCACGCGCTCACCGTGAGCACCGGTTCAGGCCCGGAAGGGAGCAAACCTATCGCGGACGCGTGACGCTCGGAGGGTCGCGGGATAGAGAATGAGTTGGGAGCTCTGACAGGCTGCAGAATGACGACCTTTCTGTGCGCCCACACCCGCTGTTGGGGTAGCCAAGCTTGGTCTACGGCGCTGGTTTGCTAAACCAGTGTCCCACCGGGACTCGTGGGTTCAAATCCCACCCCCAGCGCTTTCTGTCGGCTCAGTTTCCGTGAAGCTGCGCCGATCTTTCGAGGTATCGCAAAAAAAGCGTATTCGGGGTGCCAGTTATAAATACGATGATTGGTTAAAATGCCACACACGCGAGGTATTGACGTGCCCAATGGTGACAAGGAACAGCCAGAACACGACGAGATCAAGTATATAGTACGAATCGCGCAAACGGATCTGGATGGAAAAAAAGCAGTCCAGTACGCACTCACAGGTTTGAAAGGCGTTGGTATACGAACGGCGCGAATTCTGACTCAAAGCGCCAATGTAAACCCTAGAGACACGATGGGCTATCTGGACGACGAGCAAATAGAGAGGCTGAGGGATTCTGTCGCTAGTTTTGATCAGCACGTTCCGGCTTGGATGTTTAACTACAAGAAAAGCCCCGTCACCGGCGAAGACCAACACCTGTTAGGCTCTCAACTAGATATTGCGCTTCGCGAAGATCTTAATCGAATGAAAAAGACCCGAAGCTACGCAGGGATTCGCCACGAGAGAGGACACAAAGTCCGCGGTCAGAGGACCAAATCGACAGGACGTAGGGGTGCGACGGTAGGCGTACAACGCAAAAAGCGGTAATTAAAGAAGGTGTGAGAGATGGGGTATCCTGGCAAAAGCAGAAAAACTTTTGATACGCCCAGTCACCCATGGCAGGGAGCAAGGATCGGCGAAGAAGCCGAGCTCGTGAGAAGTTACGGTTTGAAAAACAAGAGAGAAGTCTGGAAAGTCGCCACGACGTTGAGGAAGTACCGACGTGAGGCGCGGAAATTGCTCTTCGACATTCAAGAGGTTGGTGAGCGTGGTGAACACGCGAAGTTTGAGACGCAACGATTCCTCGACCGATTAAAACGTATAGGTCTGATCAAATATGACTCATCTCTGGACGACGTACTCACCTTGGCAAGTGAGGATTTAATGGAGAGGCGGCTACAAACCCAAGTCCACAAGCAAGGTTTAGCTAATTCCGCCAAGCACGCCAGGCAACTTATTGTCCACGGACATATCGCAGTCGCAGGACGTAGAGTAACCATTCCAAGCTACGTTCTCCCCACAAGTGAGCAAGCGCTCATCGGATACTACGTCGGATCTCCGCTCCGCGAAGTCGACGGTTCCGAGAAGCGAGCGAGCGACGGAGCGTGACATAGATTATGGCCGAGCGAAAGTGGGGAATTGCCCATATCTTTGCATCGTTCAATAATACGATTATTACCATTACAGATCTTAGTGGAGCCGAGACCATAGCAAAATCATCAGGGGGCATGGTTGTCAAGCAAGACCGCAACGAGAGTTCGCCTTATGCTGCCATGCAGCTTGCCACGAGCGCAGCCGAACAGGCACTGGATAAAGGCGTCCTCGGCGTTCACGTAAGGGTTAGAGCCCCGGGCGGGAATGGACAGCGGAGCCCTGGTCCAGGAGCACAAGCTGCAATAAGGGCACTTTCAAGAGCTGGATTAAAAATAGGGAGAATAGAAGATGTAACCCCCATCCCTCATGACGGCACGCGGTCGCCCGGAGGCAGAAGGGGACGCAGGATCTAACATTTCTGATACAACATGGATTTAGAATTCCTAGAACTTACAGATAGACGTGCGCGTTTCATAATTTCGGACACGGCACCAGCGTTAGTGAACAGCATTAGACGGAGCATGATGGCTGACGTCCGAACGATGTCGATCGATGATGTCAACTTTTACAACAATACGTCAGTCCTGTTCGACGAGATGCTTGCGCTTCGTCTAGGACTCATTCCGCTCACAGGAGGGAAACACTATCTCTCCGCGTCTGAGTGTTCCTGCAACGGGGAAGGATGCTTTCAATGTCAAGTGTCAATGACCTTGAACGTGCAGGGACCCGCCACTGTCTACTCAAGGGACTTAGCGTCCGCCGATGCCGAAGTGGTTCCCGCCGACGGCAACATACCCATAATAAAGCTTTTTGAGGGCCAACAATTGCTGCTTGAAGCAATTGCACGAAAAGGCAGCGCCAAAAACCACGCTAAATTTCAGTCTGCAATCGCGACAAGCTACAAGTACTTGCCGAAGTTTTCTGTCCAAGAGTGCAACGGATGTAAAGAATGTGTCGACGCCTGCCCCCGAGGGATCATCCGGTACGAAAACGGATCCGTGCACATCGCTGACGAACTTCAATGCACCCTTTGCAACTTGTGCGTGGAAGCCTGCGACACACACGCGATCTCAGTCACCGGCGACCCGCAGCGCTTTTTGTTCTATACAGAGTCAGACGGGTCAATGAGCTGCATAGATCTGCTGACGACGTCAGTTGAGTCTTTGATGAACAGGGCCAGCGAATTAGCTACGTACCTCGGAACGTTTGGATAGGCGGGGGTTGCCAAGCTTGGTCAAAGGCGCTAGGTTGAGGGCCTAGTCTCATAGGAGTTCGTGCGTTCAAATCGCACCCCCCGCATTCGAAATGGTGACAGGAGATAACATGGCAAAGCACGGAATACGGAAGACCAATCCTCAGTTGATGTTACAGATAGACGCTTTCAAAGCGCACGCACGGCAGCATCAAGCAAATATTTGGAGAGAGCTTGCTAGGAGGTTGGAGGCGCCATCAAATAGCTACGCCAAAGTCAATTTGAGCCGGCTCAACCGACATACGACCTCGGGCGACGTAGTTATAGTCGCTGGTAAAGTGCTCGGCGCAGGATCAATCGACCATCCGATATCTATAGGCGCGCCGAGTTTTAGTGATAGCGCCCGGTCAAAAATCCTTAGAGCGGGAGGGATCGTCTTGTCGCTCGATGAAATCGCCCAAGTATCTCCAACGGGCAGTCACGTGAAGATCATACGTTGAAGTGTAGGAGAGACAGATTGTGACAGTAATTGACGCTAATGGATTGATACTCGGGCGTCTTGCCAGCATCGTAGCTCAAAGACTGTTATCCGGTGAAGAGATCGACGTTATTAACGCGGAAAGAGCAGTAGTTTCAGGGTCACCAGTAACCACGCTGTCAAAGTATCAAACCCTGCGAAAAAAAGGTTCCAAAGAAAAAGGACCATATTTTCCTAAGCGTTCAGACATGATTCTCCGACGTACGGTTCGAGGGATGTTGCCGTATAAAAGATCGGTCGGCAGGGCTGCATTGGGACGGCTCCGAGTTTACGTTGGAACGCCAGCCGAGCTTTCCAGTGTCAATGCTGAAACGCTTGAACGCGCGCAAAAAAGAAGATTGAGCACCATTAAGGTTGTCGAGGTAGGAAAGATCTCCCAACAACTTGGGGCTAAGAAATAGGATCAGACACATGGCCCAAAAAACAATCAACTCAAGCGGCAAACGCAAAACCTCAATCGCACGGGCTTCTTTCAAAGAAGGACAAGGCGTGGTGAGGATCAACAAAAAGCTTCTCAACGTCGTTGAGCCCGCAGTTGTGCGAGAGAAGATCCAAGAACCGTTGAACATTGCCGGCGATTTAGCAAAAGGACTTGATATCAGGGTGACCGTCCGAGGTGGAGGAGTCGTCGGACAGGCCGACGCAGCCCGAACAGCCATAGCGCGCGGATTAATTGACTGGACGAACGATCTGAGTATCAAAGATCTATTTCTAAAACAAGACCGAACACTCCTTGTGAGTGACTACCGGCAGAAAGAGCCAAAGAAATTTGGCGGCCGAGGCGCACGAGCTCGGCGACAAAAATCCTATAGATAATAAGGCTAAGAGATGATACCCGTAAGATGCTTTACGTGTGGTGCAGTGATATCGAAACACTGGGATCAGTACAAGGAGCGTATAAGTGCTGGAGAAGAGCCGAAGATGGTGTTGGACGATCTTGGCGTAAAGCGATACTGCTGTCGCAGAATGCTTTTGACTCACAAAGAGCTTGTTGATATTTTTGCTCCGTATCAATGACAAGGGGTTGTGGGGTAGCCTGGATATCCTACGGCGTTCGGGACGCCGTAACCTGAGTTCGAATCTCAGCAACCCCATGCGAGCCCTTTAAAATGGAGGGGAGTCATTGAAAGAAGTTACTGAAAAACTCACTCGTTATGAAAGGGCCAGAATCGTCGGGGCGCGAGCTCTGCAGATTTCTATGGGCGCCCCCACATTGATAGAATCAAGCACCGCAGATCCTATAGACATGGCACTAGAAGAACTCAAGAAAGGGGTCATTCCGATAACGATAAAACGTCGAGGAACCCCACGATGAACTCGATAGAGGCGGTATCTGTAAGCAAGGCATTCGACATAAACGCGACGGACGCGGTCGAAGTAGAGATAGTGACCACAAACAGCTATGGCCGGTGCTCTTTTCCCGCGCCAGGCGAGGCAATAAGAAAGGCGCGAGAACAAGTGGCTACACTCATCGGCAGGGAGGTGAGTCAGCAGGCAGAAATCGACGAAGTGCTAGAGAGTATCTTTTCATTGCCCAATATACGTATGGCTTTCTCAGTTGCAATTGCAAGTGCAGCAGCGGCCTCTCTGGGAATGCCGTTGTATCGCTACCTCGGCGGCTTCTTTGCGAATGCTATGCCCTACCCTCTGCTAAAAATCTTTAGCGCCGGCGCTGATTATTTTGGTATTCCAAAAGGAGCGGGCTCATTTGCCAGCGCAATTGCTTCGCTAGCAAGCATCCATCGAGAGTTCAATAATCTGGATATCCCTGGAGACTCTGCTCACGCCGACATTTTGAATCGGTTGACTGCAATCACGAGCGATGTAAGTAGCAGGTTTGGCTTCGAGATCAGGCTAGGAGTGGATTTCAAAGCTTCGAAGCACGCGCAGGGCAAGCTTAGTTTTGCGGACCATGCCTCCACGACGGGAACCAGCCGACTGCGATATCTGCTAGATCTCGCCCGTCAGTACGATCTGTATTACATCGAAGATCCCTTCGACCGAACAGAGTCTGAGTTTCAGCGAGAGCTAACCGATGAGCTGGAAGCGACGTGTCTGATAGCGTCACAGGCGGATCTCGACACGAGAATTGCGGATGCGCATTCCCCGAAGAGCGATAAGGAGGCCAATCTTGCATTAATTGCGCCCACAGGTACGGTTTCGAGCGTTTTCGAAACGTACTCCCGGGAGAGAACCAATGGCCGCAGCTGCGCTCTGCTTACCGACAATTCTGCGACCTGCGACGCATCACCGTCGCAGCTGGCTGTTGCTTTGTCCGCTCCCTTTGTCAAACTAAGCATCAAGGGTAGACAGAGCACTGCAAAAATCAATGAACTTATACGAATAGAAGAAGAACTATTTGACGGATCGAGCTACAGGATGGCGAAAAAACCGATTTAGAGGAGGTGGATCAATGGAAGAGACCACGGAATACGAATCACTCATCCCTGTTGACGAATACCTAGCTGCAGGTGTGCACATAGGCACGCAGCAAAAAACGGAAGATATGAAGCGCTTTGTCTATCGCGTTCGACCAGACGGTCTTTACGTGCTGGACGTCAAAGCTACAGACGAGCGCATAAGAATTGCAGCCAAATTTCTCAGTAAATTCGACCCGGCCCGCATACTTGTGGTTTCAGCACGGCAATACGGTCAATTTCCCGCAACAATGTTTGCTAAAGTAACGGGAGCGAAATCAGTTGTGGGTCGCTTTATACCGGGCACATTGACAAATCCGGAGTACCGCGACTTCGTTGAACCAGATGTCGTTGTCGTCACGGATCCTATTGGAGATTCACAGGCCGTTAAGGAAGCTGTAGATGTCGGCGTTCCAGTAATTGCCATGTGCGATACAAATAATATGACGACACACATTGACATCGTCATCCCCACCAACAACAAAGGACGGAAAGCGTTAGCGCTCATCTATTGGCTCCTCGCAAAGGAGATCACCAAGCTTCGCGGCCAACAGACGGGCTACGGAGTTAAAGATTTCGAAATAGAGATTTAAGAGGGTAGCTATGAGGGAACCTGCAAAGGCAGGGTCGTGGTACCCGAGTGACCCACGGGCGCTGGAAGAGCTTCTGCGCAGCTTCATTGGGAGGCCAGAGCCGCGTCTGCTCACGAGTGTGGTGGTTCCTCACGCGGGCTACGCTTGTTCAGGTTTCACCGCAGGAAAGGTCTTCTCGATACTTCCCAAGGTGGCCACATACATAATCATTGGGCCAAATCACCGCTATCCCGTTATTTCGGTCTCGAACGAACCGTGGCTGACTCCCCTCGGGAAAGTGAGCGTGAACACGGATATTGTGGATGCACTCGATATCGACGTGAATAATGACGCCAACAAAGAGGACAATTCTATAGAACTTCAGTTGCCCTTCCTGCAGTTCCTATTCGACGACTTTGAAATCGTCCCTATCACCATGGGACTTCAAGGGCCTGAATCGATACAGCGTGTTGTCGCGGCAATCAAAAGAGTTGCCGACGAAAACAGCGTGCTTATTGCCTCCAGCGATTTTACGCATTACGTGCCAGAGCACGTCGCGAGAACCACCGACCAGTGGGTAATAGAGCCCATTCTAAAACTGGAGTCGCGAGAATTTCTTGCGCGAGCTCGCTCAACTTCTGTGTGCGGCTTTGCGCCAATAGCGATTGCCATTGAGTTCGCGAAACATAAAGGCGCCAAACAAGGAGAGCTTATCGATTATTCTACGAGTGCAGACACCTGTGGCGATTCAACTGCGGTGGTCGGCTATGCAGGGATAATCATGGCCTGATGCCGAAAACGAGCTTGAAAAGGAGTTTGCTACGAGAATCTACATAGATGATAACCTGTTCGGCCCCCGGCAAGATCTATCTGTTCGGAGAACACGCTGTTGTGTACGGAGAGCCGGCGATAGCGTGTGCGATAAACTTGCGTGTGTGTGTGTCAGTAGAGCTAGCATCTTCAGGGAAAATCACGATAGATGCCATGGATAAGCGCGCGAACTGCTCTAGTGAAGAGTTTAAGTACGCCTGTTGTGCCGCCAAGATAATCAAACAACTGTTTGAAACGGACTTTGGTGCTGAGATAAAGATCCGGTCGGAAGTGCCACCGCGACAGGGCTTAGGCTCTTCCGCAGCAGTTACAGTGTCAACTATAAAAGCTCTGACTGAGAGTCTCGGCACTGAACTCGATAATGAAACAGTAGCGAATATAGGCCATAAGGTCGAAAACGAAGTTCAAGGCAAAGCGAGCCCCGCAGATACCTTTGTTTCTTCAACCGGCGGTGTGGTCTTAGTAGAGAGAGGCAAAACATCGCATCTTGCACAGCCCGACCTGCCAATCATAATCGGTGCAACCGGCGTTGAGAGGTCAACACGCGACGTCATCGCCTTTGTATCCGATCTGAAAAGGAAGTATCCTTCTGTGGTGAGTGACGTGATGTCTTCAATGGGAAATATCACGCGCTTGGGAGAACAGAAGCTTGCTGCTGGAGACCTCGTCAGCGTAGGCGAGCTTATGAATATCAACCAAGGACTCCTCGAGTCACTCGGGGTAAGCGACGTTGTATTGAGCAAATTAATCTACGCAGCAAGAGCAGCAGGGGCGCTCGGTGCTAAAATCACCGGCGCTGGCCGTGGAGGATGCGTATTGGCGATTACGACAGACGGAAACGTCGACCGCGTTATACAAGCTATCGCGAAACAGGGTGGTCTAGTGCTGACCACTGCGATTTCTAGTTTAGGCCTGCAAGTAGAGGCATAACGGGCGTGACCAACATGATATTGCTTAAAATCGGCGGCTCTGTATTGACGGACAAAAGCCGGGAGAGCACCTTGCGAGAAGATAACTTGCGTATGGTCGCTCGACAAATCGCCGACGCAAAGAGTTCACGTCTTATTCTTGTCCACGGGGCGGGCTCCTTTGGGCACCCGCAAGTTGTCAAGTACTTATCCAAAGGTCTTAGCGCAAGCGGAATGTGGAGGACCCATTGCGCCGTGCGCTCGCTAAACACCGCGTTCATAGACGAACTCCAGTCTCAAAGCGCTGCGGCATTGCCGATCCACCCACTTAATAACGTTACGCTCGACGCAGGTAGGATCACACATTTTGATACGAACGCGTTAGAGTTGATGCTTAACAACAATATTATCCCTGTGCTTCACGGCGATGTCGTAATGGATCGCTTAGATGGCTTCAACGTCCTGTCAGGTGATCAAATAGTAGCGTTTCTCGCACTAAAGATGCGCCCAAAAAAAGTAGGAGTCGGAACAGACGTCGATGGAATAATGTATCAAAACAGAAAACTGAACCATCTTAACCCCGGTGAGCTTGAAAAATACCGCGACGGAATTCTCGGTTCCAGGTCTACGGACGTAACTGGGGGGATGTTGCACAAAGTTGTGGAGCTGCTCGAGATTGCTAAGTCAGGCATTCAGTCTGAGGTATTCAACGCAGCTTACGACGGCAACATCACTAAGTTTTTAACGTCGCACCAAGATCTGGGTACGACCATCTCCACGGAAAAAGAATGATAACGAACCGAAAGATCGAGCATCTAATGCTCTGTGCTGCTGAAGATGTCGAATCAGGAAGAACTGGCCTCGATGATGTCAGATTCGTCCACAACGCAGTTCCTGAATTGACAAAGTCACGGATCGATGCGACTGCCACATTCTTAAAAAGGCAGTTCACCGCTCCCGTCTTTATAGCAGGAATGACAGGCGGGCACGAAGAGACAACTGCTATCAACGCTGCGTTGTCAGAGGCCGCAGAGCGACTCGGCATCGGCATTGGCGTGGGAAGTCAGCGCGCAGCAATTGAACATCCTGACCAGGTCGAGTCGTTCAGCATAGTTCGAGAGCGAGCCCCCAGCGCTTTTGTAGTAGCCAACATTGGGGCCACACAAGTCAAGGAATATGATATGGAGATCATTGACCGCTTAATCGATATGGTTGAAGCAGATGCGTTGGCAATTCATCTGAATTTCCTGCAAGAGGCGGTGCAACCAGAGGGCAATACAGACGCTGAAGGATGCCTCGACGCCATGAGATCTCTTGCCGATTCTCTTCGGGTGCCAATGATCGCCAAGGAGACGGGCGCGGGGATTTCGAGAGAAGCCGCAGCTGAGTTAAAAAAGGCAGGCGCATCTGCAATTGATGTAGGCGGCGCTGGGGGCACGAGCTGGGCAAGAGTCGAATCGTACCGCGCTCAGACGGACCCCCGGCTAGAGAGGTTGGGTGCGCTCTATGGCGACTGGGGCATACCGACCGCAATCTCCATTTTGGAATCCCGCACCTTACCGGTAATCGGAACTGGCGGGATCCGGAACGGCCTCCACGTCGCCAAGTGTATTGCACTCGGAGCGTCGTTGTGCGGCATAGGCTTGCCACTGCTGAAACCCGCATTCAAAGGGACCAAATACGTGCTAAGCGAGATAACGGCGGTCGTTGAAGAATTGAAAGTCGCAATGTTCCTGACTGGATGTAATAGACTCGCTGATCTAAAGCAACGCCCGCTGGTCATTACTGGCGAAACTAGGCAGATACTGCAACAACGGGGATTCAACCTGGACGAGCTTCAGGTGAGGAGGTAGCGTTTTGGAGATAGAAGTTAACGCAATTGGCGGCTACGAAGAAGTCGGACGCAACATGACTGCGATCCGAGTGAACGAAGATATAGTGATTATAGATATGGGCCTTAGACTCGATCGAATTGCAATTCACGAGGATGCAGAAATCGAGAAGATGCATTCTATAGACCTTATCAAGATGGGCGCGATACCAAATGACGCGATGCTGAGTGAAGCAAGAGGATCAGTGAAGGCGATAGTCTGCACGCACGGGCATCTCGATCATATAGGCGCCGTCCCCAAGCTTGCGCACAGGTACGAAGCCCCGATAATATCTACGCCGTTTACGGCGGAGCTGATCGCACAACAGATCCGCGTTGAAAAGAAGTTCGGCGTCGAGAACCCCCTTTACACGCTCGAAGCAGGACAGGTTTATCAAATAACTCCCGATATAGCGGTTGAATTTGTGCGAGCAACGCACAGTATACCCGATCCAATATTCGCCGTTCTGCATACGCCGGCCGGTGCCCTAGTCTATGCGAACGATTTTAAGCTTGACCGGACGCCTGTTATTGGCAAACCCCCCGACTTCAACCGCCTAAAGAGCTTGGGAAAAGACGGAGTGCTCGCGTTGATCGTCGAAAGTACTCGCGTAAAGGAGGCGGGAAAGACCCCGTCAGAACAGATAGCGAAAGACTTGGTGCGTGACGTTCTTCTCGGCACTGAAGAAGAGGGCAATGGGGTGCTCGTAACTACGTTTTCGTCACATATAGCCCGCGTAAAGACGATCTTCGAAGCAGCTCGCGAGATGGACCGGCGCCCGCTGGTCCTCGGTCGCTCTATGGAACGATACTTAGGAACCGCAGAAAGGATGGGGTATGTCGAGCTTCCGAATGACATTGGAGTCTACGGGAATAGAAGATCTGTAGAAAAGGTACTAAGGAGAGTGGCACAAGAAGGAAAAGAAAAATATCTTCCTATTATAACGGGGCATCAAGGAGAACCGGAAGCGATGCTCACGCGGGTAGCAAACGAGCTGACCCCTTACAAAGTTGCGCCCGGAGACAAAATAGTATTTTCTGCCGAGGTGATACCAACCCCAATAAACGCGGCTAATCGATATTCAGTAGAAACCAAGCTCAAAATGCAAGGGGCACGGCTTTATACCGATGTTCACGTGTCGGGACACGCAGCCCGCGAAGACCACTGGGAGCTGATTAAGATGCTCAAGCCAGACCATATTTTTCCGACGCACGGAGATCTAACCATGACAAGCTCCTACGTAGAACTTGCAGAAGAAGCAGGTTACAGCTTAAGGGACAATATTCATCTTCTAAGAAATGGCCAGAACATTGCGGTGAGATCTTGAACGCGGAGAAAAACCTCAGCCAGAGCCGTATTGCACTCAAAAGGCGGCACTCTCAAGGAGGGGTCAAGAGTGAACAATCTGGACGACGACTTGCTCAAAAGAAAGACAATTATCGATGATGCGCTTGACGAGTATGTCCCTGTAGTTTTCCCTGAGGAGTTGTACAGAGCCGCTCGACATCTCTTTAACGCTGGTGGGAAGAGGCTGCGCCCAGTGGTTTTGCTATTGGGCGCCGAAGCAGTGCAACCCAAGATCGCTGTTGAGACCATACTTCCAGCAGCCGTTTCAGTAGAGCTCATCCACAATTTCACGCTGATTCACGATGATATTATGGACGAAGACGCGACAAGACGTTCCATAGAGACCGTCCACACAAAATGGGGTATGTCTGAAGCCATCTTGGCAGGCGATGCACTTTATGCTAAAGCCTTTGAGGTGCTTTCCTACACAAAAACAGAACCAGAAAATGCAACAAAATGTCTTAGGCTCCTCTCGAAAGCATGCCTACATATCTGCGAAGGGCAGTGGCTGGATATCAAGTTCGAAAATAACAAAAACATATCGGAGGCAGACTATCTCGAAATGGTCCAAAAAAAGACAGCCGTGCTCTACGCTGCGGGTTTGGCGATGGGGGGGATACTTGGAGGCGGCACCGACAGCGAAGTGAGCGCCCTGTGGGAGTTTGGAATAGCTATGGGTATATGCTTCCAGATCCGCGATGATGTGCTCGACTTGATTACGGCGCGTGAAGTGCTTGGAAAAGATAGGGCCAGTGACCTAATGGAGGGCAAGATGACGCTAGTCATGATCCACGGACTCAAACACGGCATCAGACTTGACCCGTCACAACTTACAAGCGAAAAAGCAATCGACGTGGCAATTAAAGATTTACAGGATGCAGGATCAATCGATTACGCGATGGAGAAGGCAACTGAGATTCTCGGAGCCGGCAAGTCGCGACTCGCCAAGCTAGCCGATTCAGAGGCAAAACGCAAACTGCTCAAACTTGCCGACTACATGATTTCAAGAGCGTATTGAAGGCAGGGTCTCCGGGGCGGTGATGTGGAACCTCAAGTTTTAAGCACTGCAATCAAGAAGCAGGCTCTGCACAACGCTATTCTACACAAAGGTAAAGCAGCGCCTAACGCCGTTGTCTCAAAGCTCATAGGCGAGCATCCGGAACTTAAACTAGAAGCAAGACAGATATCAGGCTTGGCAGCGGGCATCATCGCCGACGTCAACGCAATGACGCTTGGCGAGCAAAGGCAGCTACTCCAGCAGATAGCCCCGGACCTACAACGCAAAGCAATAAAGGCGCAGCACAAAAAGATGTACCTGCCGGAGTTGCCTCACCACGAACGCGTCGCCGTGCGATTCGCACCTAATCCTAATGGGCCGGCTACGCTTGGCAGTGCTCGCGGAATTGTTGTGAATTCTGAATACGCCAAAAGGTACGGCGGTTCTTTCATTCTGCGTTTTGACGACACCGACCCGCAGACGAAGCGACCAATGCTCGAGGCCTACGATTGGTATCTTGAGGACTGCAAATGGCTCGGAACGACCCCCGACGTCGTGGTCAACGCTTCCGACCGAATGGAAATATACTATCATTACGCTGAAGAGCTCATTGCTCAGGGGGCTGCTTACGTCTGCACCTGTTCCCAGCCGCAATTCAAAAAGCTCAAAGACGCAGGATTAGCGTGTCCTGATCGCGAGAACGCCGCAGAAAAGAATATGCGCCTTTGGGAACAGATGCTGGACGGGCGACTAGGCGAAAAAGAGGCTGTCTTGCGGATTAAAACCGACGTAACGCATAAGAACCCAGCTTTGCGAGATTGGATTGGTTTTCGCATTGTCGACACCACCCACCCCCGGGGACTAGCATTTCACGTGTGGCCTATGCTTGATTTCGAATCAGCGATCGAAGATCACGAGCTCGGAGTTACACACATTATTCGTGGAAAGGACTTGCGCGACAGCGAGAGGAGGCAGGAGTTCCTCTACAATTATATGGGCTGGACATATCCGTTCACCCTGCACTGGGGGAGGATCAGCATCCACGAATTCGGCAAATTCTCAACCAGTAAGCTGAGGAGTGAGATTGCCAAGGGGCTCTATAGCGGCTGGGATGACCCTAGACTCCCCACTTTAATGGCTTTGAGGCGGAGAGGTTTCTATCCAGAAGCCGTGAGGCTGTTTATCCTGAAATTGGGCATTAACGAATCTGACATAAGTGTCAGCTTGGAAAACCTGTATGCCGAGAACAGGAAACTTGTAGATCCGGTTGCTCACAGATACTTCTTCGTATCGGACCCGATTACAATGAGCATAATGAACGCCAAGCCTACAACAGCGCGCGCCCCACTTCATCCATCATCTTCTGCCTCTTTTAGAGAGATCCCAGTGGAAGGCGGCGTGTGTGTCAGTGCACAAGACCTCACCTTATCCGGCAGCGATCTGGTGCGACTAAAAGATCTCTACAACGTTCGAATTGTAAAAAAAGAGCCGTTAGAGGCAGAATACGCCGGCGACGAAATCATTAAAGGCACAAGAATAATTCACTGGGCTCCGCCAAACGGGCCTCAAGTCGAGGTCTTCACGCCAAGCGGAGTCGATATCGGGATTGGCGAACCCGGTATAGCTGCTGAGCTGGATCGAGTAGTGCAATTTGAACGCTACGGCTTTGCCAGAGTGGATCAGGTGCTCGAACAGCATGGCCAAACGAAAATCATTTGTTATTTCACGCACAAGTAGCCGATCTCAAGCGGCTTTCCGACTCAAGGAAAGCACGCTGTGGCAGCTTATCTGTTGAAAATTACAAGCAGCAAAGAGATAGCAAAAGCTGCTATTATCACAGATATTCCCAGAGCGCCGCCCATCGCCATAATAGCATTTACGGTACTCGCAAGCTGTGCAGTCTTTTGCGAGCCAAAGACAGATACCCCGTTAGCTTGCTGGGTGTTCATCCCGGCACGGACCGGTTCAAGATTCGCCTGTGCCTCATCAACCAGTTCGATTATCGCCTTCAAAAGGACGCCGTTGTCGGCTTTAAAACCCAACAGATTGACGCCGCTGTAAGAGTTCACGACATGGTTGTCAGTAGTCATTACTTCTGCCTCATCGACTTTTAGGGCGCTTACGATGATTTCGCGCAAGTTAGGCACCATATTGTTGGCATCGACGAGCACGTAAGCCGTGCGCTGCCCCGCAACTTCAACCAATGCCACCTGAATGCCGAGATCCCCCATACCTTCATCTCGTCCAAAAATAGGCCCCCGACTTGCTATTCCAAGCTTGATGTCGCTTCTTAGCGGTTCTGATTGCATCAGTCTCGAGGATGCTTCCCTGATCGCATCAATCAGGTCGAACGAGTTCTTAGTGCCCGCCCACATAGATGATGCATAAGGAGCCGTGCAGTTATGCGCATCGATGAGCACGGCATGCTGCGCGCCTTGTGTTCTCGCTTCAGCGCTTGCGACGAGACCAAGCCCATACTCAATGTCTTCTGTTGACTCTGGCGACAAAGTCGAGACAAACAAAACTGAGTTGCCAAATCTCTGTGCAAGAAGCTTGATTGCCCCCCTCTGCACCCTAATTGATTTTGACGCATCCGCAGTATAAAGGGTATTTTCCACTGCTCGTGCCGCAGCTTCAACTATTTTCAGTGATTCTGTCGCCGAAACCAAGTTGAAATCGTGCGTTGCAGTCCCATGCGGTACAAAAATCTCTCCACCGTCGAGATTGTTTACAATTCTGACGGGAAGGTTTCCACCGCCAATCTCGCCGACGGGACCAGGATGAACAGCCGGCACGACAAACGTCGCTTTCAAGCGCTCGTTCGTTCTGAAAGACAGCGTGGTGACGGGGACTTCAACGGCTTCGCCTATCTTTTTGAAGAAGTCCTCCATGCCAGGGGCGCCTTCTACTGTCTGCGCAATGTAGCTACGAATGAAATCCATGCCGCTTACGCCAAAAGATTTTCTCAACGGCGCATCGATGTACCTGATGATGACCAACGCGCCAAGCGTGAACACGACACTGATCGTTACTAAGTTCACGACGTAGCCTGTCGCTCCGAACAGCAGCAAAAAAAGCGCTCCGAATACCGTTTGAAGCGAAGCAGGGACTAAATTTCGAACGAAGCTTTTCTGCGTGATAGCGATCAGCACCAGAATTCTGAAAGCAAAGACGGCCCCCAACGACATGACGTAGGCTGAGATTGTCAGCTGCCACCCGATTGCAAATGAAATCAGTGCACCGACAACGCAAAAAACACTGATTATCACTGCCCCCACGAATGCTAACAAAGCAGAGCGATTAACGGTCATAGTGCCCTGCAGAAGCCGAGCCAACGGGTGAGTAAAGGCAGCGGCAAGCACAGCTGGGATGCCGATAAGAATCAGGCCCGCGAGGAGATTTTCCCTCCATCCAAAATTGAAGACACCGGCGCCAACGACGAGCGACAAAGCAAGGGTGACAAGAATGGAGTTCTTCCACCGCGGAGCCGCAAACACGTACTTCATCAATCCGGCAGTGCTCTCCTCCATGCCCTTTACGACTTTCTCCTTGGGGCCGAATATCCTCAACTTCACCTAGTCCACCACGTTCTCATTTGTCTTCGAGTTTGAACTCGTGAATCTCCAAGCACCCTCTCCATTGCTCACTAAACCACTTCTTGTCATAATTCATTACTTTAATGCGCCTTTTAAAGATAGGAGCGTCCAGAACAAGTGTTTCGTACTCGCCGCCCTCGCCCATAATGTGCACCCCGTATTTTCTATGCAATTCGGATAAATCATCGACCGCCCCTTCATCGAGTTTCCTGCCGAGCCACGATTCAGTCATTCCATAAGCAGCGACCTGAACAACGATAATATCCATTGAGCCCGCCATTGCCCGTAACAAGCGTTCACTGCCTTTGTTCCACAAGGGGGCATACAACTTCAATTCAAGCTCAACGCATAGTTTCTTGAGTCGGCTCATTTGGTAGTTCGACGCTATCGTGCCAGCTACAACGCCGTCCGCTTCCGCGCCTTGCAGGAGAGTTTTCAACAATGTCAATTCATCCTCGTGCGAAAACGATACGCCCGACACTAACGGAATGTCAACGGCCTCCGAAATTAGGCGAGTGAGACGTGAGCACGGCACGTGGTACAGGAACGAGTCTTCTACGGCCTGAACGTTGACTAACTCTACAACTTCGTGTTCACGCAACGCGCAATTCAACGCGCAGACAGAATCCTTGCCTCCAGAAATCAGAGCAATCAATCGCATTCAGACTCCAACTAGGGAAAGAAAAACAGTGGTACTTAACCTTCCTTGAGGGCGACATCAATTGTTTTCAGCGGCACGTCAGCTAACGCTTTACCAATTACCGCCTTTGCGATCTTTGCCGCGTGCGACTCATTTTCGGCATTTACGACTTTTATCTCGAGTATTAGCCCGACAAGAGCGGTATTAGCCACCAAATAGACGCTGTCGAATACTTCGCCGCAGGCAGGGCACGACATCGACCCGACCGCCACTTCAACCTTGCTCAGTTTTGGGTTTAAGCGTTTGCCCGCCTCCGATATTGCTATGCCTATGGCGTCATCTACCGATTTGACGTCCTTCACCAACCACGCAGCCTCGAGCGTGACATAATAGTTGGGCATACTTCAATGTAAGTCAACAAAGTTAATTAATATTGGCACCAAGGCTGTCCAATCAAGATGCGAGCGCTAATTCAGCCGAAGAGCCACGGCTACTCTCTTTGTTGGGCCTGAAGCGCCCCTACACGCACACCCGCGTCAAGCCACCCGTGGCCGTAGCTAAAGCAGACCAGTGCATTGACCAAATCGCCGCTTGTCCGAAAATAGACTCCATCCTCATAATAGGACCGCGCCATGGTCAAAACGTCGGTAGCACATTTCTTGTTTACAACAATGTCTGCACGTTCCAGAGCGATGCGGAGCATCGTTTCATACAGCGCTACTTTATCCACAATCTGGGACATTTTGAGCACCAGCAAACGTTTGAAGCGCCTGCTTTTCCACGATGTGAAGTGACGCGGGTATGACAAGGACGTGCAAGGGAGGCCCAAAATCGTACTCCTTGAGCCTCGCCAACACGTCTGCTTTAACCGTCGGTGAACGCGACCCCGCTCGCGCGATGCCCACGGCTAGCAGAGATGCCAACTGATTGCGCCCCTTCTCATGTTCACTATGAAGCAACAGTTCGATTCCATGGCCAAGCTTCATAAACTCTTCCTGTATATCCAAGAAGAGCAACGTGTGGAGATCACTTCTCAAGTTTGCCATAACCGTGTCGTAGGGCACGTCAGACACGTTTCGGTAAGGAAACGCAATAGTTGCCGACTTGCCAAAACGGTAGTTTTGAAGCCCCGTTAATCCGCATACCGCCGTAGCAATCGATGTCCCGTGAATAATTTGGGTGTCTATCCCTCTGTCGTGCGCCCGTATCCTTAAATCGACGTGCGTTGTAGAGATCATCGCGTCGCCCGCCGTTAAGAAAGCGACATTCTTGCACTCGGCATCTCGCAAAACCGTCTCGTCAGGAGCTTGCTCAACATCATTTCTGTCCAGCAGACGGATTTCGCGCTTATAGAATTCTTCCAATTTCTCAATTGTGGTTCCTAGAAGCTTTGAGGTATAGAACTCCGCATATATCACATCAGCATTTTCGATCGCTTTTAGTCCTTTCACCGTTACGTCTTCTTCGTCGTACAAGCCTAAGCCAACGAAGGTCAGCACCGCATCACCTCATTTCGCGAGCAGGATTCGGCAGATAGCTTAGCATCTAATGAAATAGCTTTTTCTCTCGGCAAATTGGAATCTTCAATTCATTTTGACTCTCGTGCCTCAGACTTTAGAGACCAGAAAGAAGATAAGCGTCGCGTGTTCTTATAGCGTGCGATGCCTGTGCCGACGAAAAAGAAATTGTGCGTGAGTGTACCAAAGCGAGAAGGCGAGCGGGTCAGAAAAGAGCTCAAGGAACTTGACCTCTTAGATGAGAGCTACGGAATAGAAGAACGACGCGGTCGACTTTATATCCCTTTCAAAGGAGAAGCTGATGAGCTTCGCTATGATCTTGAACCCTGTGCTTTGAAACCACGGCTGCGACCGCTTCGCAAGAGGCTTGGAATCCGGTACGATGTCATTGGAGATATCGCCATAATTGACTGGTTCGACGGCATTCTAGCCGCCGCGACAGAGCTTCTGGAGACACGAAGAGACATCAAAGTTGTGCTGGCAGCTGTTAGTGGCGTAGGTGGTCAATATCGGCTCAAAGACCTTGTCTTCGTCGCTGGGGAAAGACGGACGGAAACGGTGCACAAAGAATATGGCTCCAGACTGCGAGTGGATGTTGCGGGCGTCTATTTCAGCCCACGGCTAGCAACAGAAAGACATAGAATAGCCGAGTTAGCGCAGTCACGGGAAACCGTGGTGGACATGTTCGCGGGCGTCGGGCCTTTTACGATACTGTTAGCTAAGAAAGTTAAAAAAGGAATTGCCTTTGAGAAGAATCCCAAGGCCTTTCGCTGCTTGAAGAAGAACATCGAACTGAACAGGTTGCACAACGTCGAGGCGTGCTCCGGCGACGCAAAAGATCTAGCCCCTAAATTTATAGGCGCAGCAGACCGCGTCATTATGAATTTACCGCATTCCGCCTTTGATTTCCTGTACGACGCAGTAACGATGCTTAGTGAGAGTGGCGGCTTTGTCCATTATTACGACGTCGAGCCCGAAAACGAGTTTCCTCGTACGATTGAAAGAATTAAGGAAGCTGTCGGAAGATTTGATAGAACGGTCGAAGGAACTTGCCTCAAGAAAGTAAGGTCCTACGCTCCCCGGCAGTACCACGTCGTACTCGATATAAAAATTTCCCCGCGCTGAAGTTGCTGTTTCTCTTTGAACGCGTAACAAGTCTTAAAAACTCGGCCTTATGTTATGGTTGGAAGCAGTGGGGTGTGTCTTTTGTGTTTAGCGCGAAGCACTTGATCAGAGATTTCTTGAACCCGTTTTGGTTCCACGTCCAGCAGCTTGGCGGTTTCCTTGACGGTTTTCTCCTTGTCAATCAGCTCTAGCAAGATCCGATCAAGGACATCGTACGAAAGACCTAGTTCTTCCTCATCAGTTTGTCCTAACCAAAGTCCAGCAGAAGGGGCTTTCGAGATTATTCTATCAGGAATCCCCACGTATCGTGCCAACTGAAACACTTGAGTTTTATACAGGCTGCCTATGGGCAAAGCGTCAACGCCGCCGTCTCCGTACTTCGTGAAGTAGCCTATGAGTAACTCTGTCTTATTGCCTGTTCCTAAAACTAGTCGCAAGTCTGCGTTCGACGTGACATAACTCAACGTCATTCTAATCCGGGGCTTCAAGTTTGCTTCGGCGATCGAAACTTGACCATTCATGCGCACAGGCAGTATGGGACGCGCCGCTTCTTTAAAGCAGTCGATCAGGTCGTTGATTTCGATTACCGTGAACGGCAGCCCATACACTTCTGCGATAGATGTTGCGTCGAGAACATCTTGCGCCGAGGTGACCGCTGTTTCGGGGAGTATCAACGCTTTAGTGTCCACAACGTCATGCGCCAACGCGGCTACGACAGAGGAGTCCACGCCCCCACTCAATGCAACGACCGCTCCTTTAGCTCTGGCAGATCGCACGCTGCCTTGTATAAAGTTTTTAAGCTGCCGAGTTATTTCAGCAAGCGCCGGTTCGTTTAGTGAAAGGGGATACATGCGCAAACGATGCCTTGAGGCGGGTTTCAATCGTTAGCGCCAAAGACATCCTTGACGGTGCTAAAAACCTTAGCCTTGCGACTAGCTCGCTTTATGGCCTCACCCTTTAGAGATGCTAGTTCACGAAAGAGCTCCTTCTCTCTTTCGGACAGATTCTTCGGAATTTCAACGATCAATGTCGTGTACTGGTCGCCGCGGCCACGCCTGTGAACGCTGGGGGCTCCCTTGTCTCTCAGGCGGATAGTTGTGCCGCCCTGCGTTCCTTCAGGAAGATCCACTTTTAACGCTCCGTATACCGAAGGCACTTCAATTTGCCCGCCCAATGCCGCAGCTGACACGCTGATTGATAAATCGCTATGGATGTCGTCGCCCTCACGTTTGAAGATCGGATGTGGTAACACGCGCACGACGACGAGCAAATCGCCTGAAGGCCCGCTCCGGGCGCCTGCCGAACCCTCCCCAGGTTTTCGGATATGCAAGCCCGTATATGCTCCTGGAGGGACTTTGATCGGCACTATCTTAGTTGTTCGTAGCCTTCCGGCGCTCCTGCAGCTCTTGCACGCAGTCTCAAAAACCTTTCCCTCACCTCGGCATTGAGGGCACGTTTCTATTCTGATAAGCTGAGCCCCAAAGATGTTCTGAGCCTTGTGTATCTCACCGCTGCCACCGCAGGACGGACACGTTTTTATGTCAGTGCCGGGTTCAGCGCCGGTTCCCGCACAATGTTCACAGCGTTCATAACGTGGGACTTCAACACTAACTTCTGTTCCAAAAATTGACTCCTCAAATGACACTTGAACGTCAACTGCGGCATCGGGACCTCTTTGCGGACCTGACGGGCGCGCCCTGGTTTGAGTTCGGAATGGACTCTCCCCGAACCCGCCTCCGAAAAACGTTTCAAAAATATCGGAAAAGCCACCAAACCCGCCGAAATCGCTGAAGCCAGCAGCGGACGCACCTTGCTGGAAGCCAGACGCACCTTGCTGGAAACCAGACTGCCCCACTCTGTCATAGGTTGCACGCTTGCTTGGATTGCTGAGTATTTCATAAGCTTCAGTGATCTCTTTGAACTTCTCCTCTGCCTCGCTTTTGTCAGGGCTGACGTCTGGATGGTGTTTTAGGGCAAGTTTACGATAAGCCTTTTTTATTTCAGCTTCGGTGGCAGTCTTACCGACTCCTAGCACTTCGTAGTAATCGCGTTTCATAGGGCATGCTAGCGCACTACTTCTCGTTCTCGTCAACTACCTCGTAGTCCGACTCTCCGGCCGGGGCTTTCTCCTGAGCCTTTTCTGCAGTTTTAGCATAGAGCTCAGTCGAGATCTCATAGATTGTGGTCGTGAGCTGTTCTGTTGCCTGCTTGATGACATCAATATCTGCGCCTTTCAGCGCATCGCGCACTTTTTCAATTTCGGCCGTGACCTTACTCTTACGCGACTCGTCGATCTTATCCCCTACCTCTCTCAGCGTTTTCTCCGCCGTGTAGACCATAGAATCCGCGCTGTTTCTTATCTCGGCTTCTTCCTTTCTCTTTCGATCCTCGTCAGCGTGAGTTTCTGCGTCTTTCACCAACCCATTGATCTCTTCTTTGCTCAGACCACTGGTCGACGTGATGGTAATCTTTTGCTCGTTGCCCGTTCCCAGATCCTTTGCCGAAACGTGCACAATGCCATTGGCGTCTATATCGAATGTGACTTCGATTTGCGGGACACCTCGCGGTGCTGGAAGGATTCCCACCAACTGAAATCGTCCGAGCGTCTTATTGCCAGCGACCATTTCACGTTCGCCCTGAAGCACGTGAATCTCGACGGAGGTTTGGTTATCAGCTGCAGTTGAAAACACTTGAGATTTTTTTGTCGGAATTGTTGTATTCTTTTCAATTAGTTTGGTGAATACCGCGCCGAGGGTCTCAATTCCCAGCGACAGGGGAGTGACGTCGAGCAGCAAAACGTCTTTTACCTCGCCGACAAGCACGCCCGCTTGTATCGCAGCCCCGATCGCGACGCACTCATCCGGGTTGATAGTGCGATCGGGATCTTTGCCTAAGTACTTCTTTATGGCGTTTTGAACCGCGGGAATGCGCGTAGACCCGCCGACGAGCAGCACTCGATCCACATCATTTGGATTAAGTCCGGCATCTTTCATGGCTTGCCTAGTCGGACCCATCGTCTTTTCGATCAGATCCTCGCTCAGCTTGTCAAATTGCGCCCGCGTCAGGGTGATGTCCAAGTGTTTTGGACCATTTTGATCGGCCGTGATAAACGGCAAGTTTACCTCGGAACTGGTGAGCGTTGACAGCTCTATCTTTGCCTTCTCTGCGGCTTCCTTGAGTCTCTGCACGGCCATCTTGTCGTTTCTTAAATCGATGCCTTGTTCCTTTTTAAACTGGTCAGCCAGGTAATCAATGATCCTTTGGTCGAAGTCGTCGCCGCCGAGCAGGTTATTTCCGCTGGTGGCTTTTACTTCGAATATGCCCTCGCCTATGTCGAGTATTGAAACGTCAAATGTTCCGCCGCCAAGGTCGAAAACCAAAATCGTTTGCTCCTCTCCCTTATCCAAGCCGTACGCGAGGGAAGCCGCCGTCGGCTCATTAATGATCCGTAGAACTTCAAGGCCTGCGATGGTCCCCGCGTCTTTGGTAGCCTGCCGTTGGCTATCAGTGAAGTACGCTGGAACCGTAACAACTGCTTGGTTCACTTTCTCGCCAAGATAGTTCTCAGCATCTTGCCTTAGTTTCTGTATGATCATTGCTGAGATTTCTTGCGGCGTGTACGTCTTGCCTTCGATGGTGACCTTGTAGTCGGAGCCCATCTTCCTCTTTATGGACGAAATGGTATGATCAGGATTAGTGATCGCTTGCCGTTTTGCAATCTCGCCCACGGCGCGTTCGTTCTTTATAAATGCCACGACAGAAGGCGTCGTTCGATTTCCTTCTGCGTTTGGAATTACTACTGGCTCTCCTCCTTCCATGACTGCGACGACGGAATTAGTCGTGCCTAAATCTATGCCTATTGCTTTGCTCATTGGTCCACCCCATTTGTGCCTTTGTTGACCTTCACTTTAGAGGGCCTAATCACTTTGTCATAGAGCTTGTAACCCTTTAGGATCTCCTCTGTTATCACGCTATCTGGCAGTGCAGTGTCACTTACGCTCATGATCGCTTCGTGTACGTATGGGTCAAACAACTCTCCAACCGATTCTATCCTGGTGACTCCGTTCCTACTCAAAATATCACATAGCTGCCTGTTTATCAACTCGATTCCTTCGTAGACACCTTGGACTCCCCCAGCCCTCAGTGCCTGAGCAGCTCGCTCGAGATTATCAGAGATATCAAGTAACTCCCTGATCAGCTCAATGGATGCATACTTAGCGACATCCTTGCTTTGGATTTTAGTGCGTCGCTTAAAGTTCTCGAAGTCAGCTTGAAGCCTTTGCAAGCGCGAAAGGTATTCCTCGTTCTGTTCTTTCACGTTGTCAAGCTCTTCCAAAAGAGCTGCTTCCTCAGGGGGAATTTCGACTTCGACAAGCTCCTGATCGTCATCTTGTTGAATCAGCGATACCTCCGTAAGAAAAGACTACTTTTTTGTATGTTTGCACTGTATATAAAAGCTTCTGTGGCAATTAAATCAAAAAACATCGAGTTTATGAGCTTCTTTGAAATCGATCGTAACGTCAAGCGTTCGCACTTTCTTGGCTTTGAATTCCCACGTTGCTACATGCGACGAAGGGCAAGCACCTTTAGCTTTTGAAAGCTTCGCGCGCATTTTGGTGATAGTAAGCTGTGCCTGCAGCGTGCCTCAAACGATGTTACTATAGTTATCGACGTTCTTTCTTATCGTTGTAGCAGATTCCACGGTGCAATGCACACCAATGATTTTTCCAGCTTCAACGAGAATGCCATGCCCGAAACGACAATTCTCGCCGATTATCGCACCTAAATTCATTACGTGATGCAGTTCTCCGTCAAGAAATGGCATAGCAAGCTTCGTTTGCTCCGTGATGAAATGGGAACCGATCATTGTATTTTTTCCAATGACAGAATTTGCGACGAGAGAGTGAGAGCCCAGTCGCACGTCGTTCATGACTAAGGAATTTCGCACCTCGGTAAACGAGTCGATGGTAACGCCATTTCCGATGCTCGTCGACGGGAGTATAGTCACGTTAGGCCCAATCTCAGCGTCTCTACCTATGACGACCGGCCCGAGCACATAAGACCCAGAACGTATTATCGAGTTTTCGCCGACAATGACGCTTCCCCTCACTTTAGCATCGTCTTCGATTTGGCCGTTTTCGTGGGCAGAAGCCTCTTTAATAGAAGCAAGCACTGCCGCGTTTGCGTTTAGCAAATCCCACGGGTAACTAGCATCGATCCACATGGAGGTAGTGTGGACGCCTTTGACGTCATACTGCTTCTCGATCATCCTTTGGATAGTATCTGTTATCTCGTATTCACCCCTAGAAGATATCTTTGTGTAAGGTATCTCATTGAAGGCAGCAGGAGCAAAAACGTAGATACCCGTATTGATATAATGGCTAATATCCGTACCGGGCTTTTCGACTATTTGAGTGACGCGGTTGCCTTCAGTCGTGACGACTCCATAGCCCTTAACGTTTTCTTTCACGGTCAGAAGGAGCGTCACGTCGCCTGATGCATTGCTCATAACTTCTTCTATAGCTTGCGGGCTGGTGAGATTGTCGCCATTTAGAACTAGGAAGTTTTCCTCGATTGAGTCTTCGGCCAACTTTATAGCGTGAGCAGTTCCGAGCTGCTGCGGCTGCTCAACATAGTTTATTTTAACGCCGAATTTTTTGCCACCCTCAAAATAGTTCATTACTTTTTCTTTTTTGTAGCCGACTACCAAACTGATGTCAGTGACGCCGCAACCTGCAAGAGAATCGATCACGTATTCAAGAATGGGCCTGTTAGCCACCGGTACCATTGCTTTCGGTTGTGTCAGTGTGAATGGCCTTAATCGTGTTCCTTCACCTGCAGCTAAGACAATGGCTTTCACCGTATCACTTCGCACATCTATACGGAAAATAACTATATAGGCTTACTTGTCATGCTGTTTGGAACGTAGCGTTGGATTTTGCTGATTTGAACTTAATGTTGGATTTCACGTTCCAAAGCTTGTTGCGGTCATGTTTTTAGGTGATTCATGAAAGGAGATCAATGCAAGAATCTGCAGGAACTCACGCGAGTTGTTGCAAGCAACGCTATTTACCCCGACCACGCGATGCGAAGCAAGCGCAAAGCGTTTGCTGAACACGTCAGCGCGTTTCATAACGATTCTCGAATCCCGCTTCAAGCAGATTATGAAGGAATTGTTTTGATGTCTGCCCATCAGCCTAACTTCTTGCCCTACAGTGGGGTCGTGCGCAAGGTGGTGCTCGTCCACGCGGTGGCCGAGCGGTTGCGAGAGAGACTTGGCTGTCCTGTAGTTGAGCTCTTTTGTTTTGCCGACCAGGACTTCGCTGATGAGCGGTGGTTCCGAGAAGCGCAGCTGCCGAGCGTCAGAAACAGAAACGGCACGCTGACCCTCCACTTGCCGGTTGCTCCGACGTACTACAACAAGCTTATGCGCGTTGTTCCGAAGCCAGACCGCGACGAACTCGTAAGGCTAAAAAGCGACATCGAACGCTGGGCGAGCGAGTCGTCCGATTCGGTTGTGAAATACGCGAAACGTTTGAGGCTGCCGGTTCCGGAGGTCGACCTCGACACGCGCGTCGTGTCTGATGTTATCGATAGGGCGTATGAGAGAAGCACGAACGCGGCTGATTTTAACGCATTCTTTTTCGCATACCTCATTGAAGAGTGTGGGTATACAACCGCATTCGCGCGGTTTTCCCAATGCCAACAGGTGTTTACTGAAGAGATCGCTTTTCTGTTGGAAAACTACGACCAGTACGCTAAATTGATGGCCGAGTCGCAGAAGAACCTAGCTACGAAGCCACCCATGCCTGTTTGGTATCATTGCCCGTGCGGCGGAAAAGCTGACGTGGAGATGACGCACGTACCCGATCATATGCTCGTGGCGAAGTGTCGCTCGTGCACCACAACTGTAAAGTTTCCGGGGGATCTACGCTCCGCCCTGGGACAGATGTTACCCAACGTGTCGCTGCGAGCGGAGGCGATGCTCATCGCCTTTAGCGGCATAGGCCTTTCGTTCTACGTCGGCGGCCACGGAGGCGCCGAATATCTGAGCAGAGCTGAGAAGATCGCTGGAGAGTTTGGGATGCGATTCCCGGTCGTCTCGATGTGGAGACCGAAAGATACCTACGCAGGCGTTGGACAGCTGGACGCAATTCTCGAACTACTGAGGGTACGATCTCAATACAAGCTGGCGAAGGATGAGAAGTGCGACGTGGAGATCGTCCAGGGCGAGTTGGACGATATGCTCGCGGACGTCGACGGCGTCATCTGCGCGCTTGACAACTTGAAAAGTGCAGTCGCAGATAGGAAACTTGATGGCTTTAAAGAGAGAATAGCTACGATTGTAAGTATGCAAAATGAGTTGAAAACACGATTTGAACGAAATCAGATCGCGAGAGATCGCTCGATCGTGGGCAATACGTCGAAAACGCTCAACGTGATTCCCTCTGTCATCGATTATACAACTAACATAGGGATACGATCGACCTGTGCCCAATGGTTGCATGCGCTTGAAGGAAATATAAGTTTTAACGCAGACGTACCTTTGCGCACCGATGCTTCGATGGACGCATTGTTCAACACTATTAAACAATTATGCACTGGTGGTTTATTTGAGTAAAGTAATTCTAGCGATCGGAGCTCATCCAGATGATTGTGAGCTAGGTTGCTACGCAACGCTAGCCCATCACAAACACGAAGGCGACGACGTACACCTTCTTGTACTTTCCAAAGGCGAAGCAGGGGGGCCAAGTGACAAAAGAGTCAGTGAGTGTAAGAAAGCTGCACAGATCCTTGGCGCGGACAGTATCACTATTGAGAATCTCAAAGATCGCATGATTCCAACTGACTTTCAGACAATCGAGCTTATTCAGGCAAAGGTAAATGCATTACAGCCCGATAGAATATATACGCACAGTCCACACGACAATCACCAAGATCATCGAAATACCGCCCTTGCGACTATGACACTGTACAGGCACGTGAATGACATTTTTCTCTATGAGTCTCCGAGCGTGTCACTCGAGTTTACTCCGCGAGTTTTTGTCAACATTACGCGTTTCTTCAACATCAAGCTCGAGGCTTTAAAGCTCCACGAAACGCAGAACGATAAGTACTACGTGCGAACAGAAGCGATAGCTGGTCTCGCACAGTATCGCGCTTTTCAGGCCGGAATGCTAGCGATTCATAATCATAGTAAAGCTGAAGCGTTCGATCTGGCAAAGCTGACCTTATGATCGATTGCTTAGACGAAGAGAGCTCGTGGTTAGGCTCCGCCTTTTGGCCGGATAGTGTCTCATCTGTCTTTGACTGCTAAGCGCGCTGGCCTCAGCCCACATTATCAGGAGCAAGATTGTTGCGCTGGCGAGGGTAGCAAATAACGATGCGCAGTGATTCCACTGGTGGCATTTACCAGCACTGGAGAACAGCCAAAAAATAGCGCGATTGCAGATTATAGCCGATTGCAGATTATAGTAATGCTCGATCCGATCGACATCATTAATCGTCCGGTTACCTTCGCATAAGTAATCTATTATCTTCTGTTTGGCGATGCGAATACGATTCGAGGCACGGGACAACCTCAGGCTCATTGACTATTTCGACCAAGCTGAAACTCGAATTTTCAGCGGGTACCGCGAAAGAACTGCCTGAGCTTTGCAAGGCCCTCAGCTATGTGGATTTGTGGCTCATAGTTGATGATTCGCTTTGCGTTCCTAATATCCGCCAGTGATCTCCTGCCGTCACTGATGCGCGGGGCGCCGTGCGCGATGCTTGAATGAGAGAGGGCCATTTCCTTGATTATCGTGGCTAGTTCATTTATAGACGTCTCGCGCCCGCTTCCTATGTTCACAACTGCATTTGGTGCGTCGCTATTTGCTGCCAGCAGATTCGCATTCGCCACATCTGTTACATACACGAAGTCCCTGGTCTGATTGCCGTCGCCGTGTATTTCCAGAGGCGCGTCTCTTGTTGCATTATAGAAGAATTTACTAATCACGCCAGAGTACGCGTTTTCCGGACGCTGATAAGGACCATAAACGTTGAAGTATCGCAAAGACCGCGTGCTGAGACCATACAAATGATGATAAGCAGCCATGTAGAGTTCGCCGCAATACTTGCTCACAGCATAGGGAGATAGAGGACGTGTCGGCTGCGCCTCATCTGTGGGAAAAGAATCAGCATTTCCATAGACGGCAGCGCTAGATGAGTAAACGAGCTTAGACACGTCATTTCTTCGAGCAGCCTCACAGACTGATAAAGTTCCCTTAACGTTGTTATCCATATCGACGAATGGCTCTCTGGTGCTTGCGACTACGTCGACGCGAGCGGCGGTGTGGAAAACTACGTCAACATCATCAAATGCCTCGTTCGTCGCGTCTGTATCTCTGATATCCGTCTTGATTAGGCGCACGTTCGGCAATCGAACTACCCGCGCTGCATTGCTTAGATTGTCAAGTATGCGCACTTCCGAATATTCCGTCGAGATTAGCTCGGCAATCTGGTTTCCTATAAACCCGTAGCCACCTGTAACTAACGCAATCATGTCACGAGCGAAAAAGTTTCAGGTTTTATTCCGTACGGCTAATACTTAAAAGCATCGTTAATTGGCCGGCGCATAAAATGGCACAGTAACGACGTCAAACGAACGACCCTATCTAAGCGTCCGCCATTTGAAGGGGTATTCCGTGCGAAGGTTCTCGTTCTTGCAAGGCGGATATTCCGCGTTTGGACAAGCGTTTAAGCAGTCAGAACCGCAAACTGGAATGAACCGCCCGGACCGATCTCGAATAGCCAACTCTCCAAGAGTGCGGCATCGTGTGGCGTCACCAGGTATGAGATTAAGCGGTTCTTGGCAAAGAGAGAGACCCATGTCGTAATGATCGCAAAGCGACGCGAGATATGTGTAAAGCGCCAGTCGGTCCTTCAGGTTTAGCGTGTACTTTTTTCCATTAAAGACATAGCGACTTCGGACTAGCGCAGCTGACTCCGCATAGCCCCCTTCCTCGATCCTGGCGAGTAATTTCCGAAACGCCCGGGAATTGAAACTGCCAGTTGACGTGGTAACGTGGCAAACGTCCATCGAACTCAACGTCTGAAACAGTTCGTCTAACTCACCGTAATCATCAGTCAACCCAGAGATTATCGGATCAACTCTCACTGAGACGTTGACGCCAGCACTCACGAGCCTTTCGATTGCTCTCAGCCTGCGAAAGACGTCTGGCGCATTGCTGATCGCGCTGAGCTTGTTACGGTTGAGAGCCTCACACGTGAAGGAAACGCGAAATCTTTCATAATCTGCCCAGCGAGTTTCAAGGACTTTCAAAGCGAGGTCTGATTTAGTGACGATAGTAAAAAAAACGCCATGGTTCGCGGCGATGCGCATTGCGTCGAGGGAAGTTTTCCACACGAGGTCAAACGGTTGAAATGGATCGGTCACGGCGCAAAAATAAAGAGGCGGACACGTGCGAATCGTTCTTAATTCATTATCAAGCAGCTCGGGCGTATTTTCGTACACCTCAATGAAATGTCCGTTCGCAGACCAAGGGTAGCTCTTCGCATAGCAATATGCGCAATCAAAAACGCAGTGCCCGCTCTTTGTGATATTGACGATACCTGCGTGTGGACATCGCCTGCTCTCGACACTGTAGGGAAAATCATGGATAACTCTACTTTTTCTTTCTACGGGAATTGCTTTGAACATAACGCAAAGTTGTGGTGCAACATATCTACCTAATAATAATAAAGTGCCACCTATCACCTCGCTTAGGCTCGGCGAGTTTGAGCGGAGATCGCAAGCTTAAAGAGCGGGGTAAAATATAGATTGTGTAACGTGCGGCTGTCGGTTCAGCAAGCAGGAACGTATCTAAATCAACAAACAATCGTCAAATGAACTGGCTAGAAAAAATCGCTTACAGATTGAACATCGTTTTATTCAGGATAAGCACAGGAAACGCCCGCGTTCGCCTAGCACGAAGATTAGGAGTACGCGTAGGCAGCAACTGTCAACTCTACTACTGCAATTTGAGCACCGAACCGTACTTAATTTCGATCGGAAATAATTGCAAGATTACGTACGGCGTCACCTTTATGACTCACGACGGAGCCAAATGGGTGCTCGAGCAGAACGCGGACTTCGAAGGCAGCAAGTTCGGCCCCATAATTATCCGGGATAACTCTTTCATCGGCGTTAACGCGATTATAATGCCCAGCATAGTCATCGGTCCGAATAGCGTGGTAGGGGCTGGATCTGTGGTCACGAAAGACGTGCCGCCGAACAGTGTCTATGCGGGCAATCCGGCACGATTCATCTGCACTTACGAGGAGTATTTGGAGAAGTGCCGCTTGAAAGATACCGGAAACATTCCTCGAAAGGAGCTGAAAGCCGTTTTGACCAACATGTTTGAGCACGAGCTAGATCAGCACATCGAACTTCCAGACGAGCAGGTCGTCAAAACCCAGAAGCCCCCGCAATAGTGAATATCGGCTCACAGCGGACGTTCCTCAGTGCTTACCGACAAGAGACCCTACCACGGCGCCCAGAAAGTGTCGTCTGAATACTGGGGTCAATCTGTCTTCGCCTTGCGCAGGTTCTTAACGTTTTCTTTCGTTAGGGCTCCAGCCTGTTATATCCTGACCATTCGAAGCTGTACACCCTCGCTCGGACCTCCCTTCGGACCTCCCTTCCTAACGTCCTTCTCCAAGCTACGATCAAGTCCTCGCTGAAATCAAGCTTTGACCAAGGTTCTAAGGCGAGTTACAGTGTCTTGGCAGTGAATTGACTTTGTGAGTGCGCTTACTCTGAGAAAACGAAACAGTGCGAGGACTAGCCCAGCAAGCTAGGCAGAGTATGTCAAAAGTTAGTAGCTGTCGAGCGCCAAAAGCTCTTTGCATAGCGCCTTTTCTTTCAACGCACTGGCTTCGTTCGAGTATTTCTCAAGTGCGACTGACCTGCACATTTGTGGAAACGCATCGTTTGCCAAGGCCTCCGAAATTTTTCTTGCGATGTCATCAGGATCGTCAGAGGCGAGATAGCCTGTCACCCCGTCATCTATAGTATCCCTAATTCCGAACACGTTCGTTCCAACCGCCGGCGTCCCGCAAGACATCGCCTCTATCAGAACCCTCGGCTGCCCTTCTATTGAACTGGTCAGCACGATCAAGTCTGCCATATTCATGAATTTCGGCACGTCGGAATATTGCACTGCGCCCGTGAAAACCACCTTGTCCGCAATGCCAAGGGATTTTGTCATGTCTTTGAGCTCATCTTCCAGAGCTCCAGAACCGACTATAAAGAGCTTGAAGTGCTCATGAAGCTGGGCAGCTGCCTTGAGAAGGATGTCAAGCCGTTTGACTGGATGCAGTCTTCCAATATACATGAGTATCTTTTCATCTCGGACGCCGTAAGTCTTTTTGAGCTCAGTTACATCAATACCTGGTTTGAAAATGTCTTCATCGAACGTCAATGGTATGATGACCACTCTCTTAGCGCCTCTTTCGCAAAGCTCTGTTTCAAGAGACTGGTTTCGCGTGACTAAAACATCGGCGTTTTTTATGATATAGTTCTCGATAAGTCTTGCAACTGTTCCAAGGATTTTGCCTTTGTTCACGTGCGTAACTTGATACGACCAGTTATATTCATAAAAAACGAGTGAGGGCTTCTTTTTTGCCTTTGCTGCGACTATTGCCCCGGGACACGCAGCAGAAAACCCCCTGACTAGCGCATTTCCTTTCAATCGCTTGGCGATTCTGAATGTGCTTAAGACAGCATATGACGAGTGCCAAAGACCAAATTTCTCGAACACCGCCGACGGAACGTGTTCTATGGAGGGGGCCAAATCAAATTTGCTTGTGTCTCCTGTAAACAGGAATAGATCGCACAGATCCTCGTATCTCAGCAAGAAATCTTTGAGCAGACGAATCATGCTGCCGTCTGTTTTCACGCTGTCAATCAGTCGAACGTCGAAAGAAGTTACAAACAGGATTCTGCACCTTTCTTTAGACATCCGATTGACCATAGCAGAGTAAACGTTAATAATCTTTTAGATGCGCCAACAAAAGCGTATTTAGCAAGAGCGGCTGAATAGTTGACCCATAATGGCCAACACCGTCGCGAGACTTGCGTCGGTTTTTCAAAAAGCATGCTACTTGTTGTTGCACTTCATCCGAAGCTCTTGTGAGGGCTCTCAGTTTTGAGGGCCAGATATGCGCTGGCGAAACTCATCACTGGCAGATGAACCTTTTTGTCGAATGGTGCCTGCCGTACAGGTTTGCTGAACTTATCTCGCCATTCTGGCCACAACTACGATCTTGAGCGCCGTGATGAGCCTCGGATTGGAAGGCGTTGTGAAGATCGTTGCCGAACGAAACTCGCGGATTGCCGACGTGCCGATCAATGCTCTTTATATTGCTTTTTTTCGCTCGATTGCAGTCTCTCTGCCAGAAATCGTCGTCAGACCCTCCCACAAGTTACTCAGCCAGCTTGGCCCAGTACGAGGGATTTTCGGCTAAATAGCGTTTTGCTTACGATATACGCCGTTCACAATCTTTCAAACTGGCGCTCTACAAGATCAGACTGTCGTTTTCACAAACATCATTGACTAGAGCGTTGCACTCACATTTTTTGTCCTATTTCGCAACATGACGCTCGGCTTAGTCGGTATATGCGTCGGCTCCTTACTTGAGCTCTAATCCTTATTCAAAAAGTGCTCTTGGGGTTCTCGCTCGTTTTGACTGAGAAAGAATGGGATCACTAATCTCCTCAGCGTCTATTTGGGCGCTGACAGCGTCCACGGCGTCTCAGCGTAGCAGATTGCATGCGCTACCTCAACGTCATAGCGACTGCTTACGCCGTAGGGGTATCTGACGCACATTATCGCTCGAGTATTTTCCTGATTGTGCCGCTGATAACCGTCCTTTCTATGGCCATACCCGCATTGCTCTCTTGACTGGGATTTGCGGCCCAGGGCTGGGAGGTACCCAGCTTACTTCCTGGTTCTGATATGTTTAGCCCAGTTTTTGTTATCTTACATAAGTGACGTAGTCTTTTGCGCATTTCTTAAGATTCAAGAGATTCGGCCATTGTTGCTTGTGCTCGCGGCTTATTCAGGGCTTTTTCTATAACGGAATCTGGGACAAACTGATCATTACGTGCGAGGGCACAAAAATTGTTGGATCGTGAGTAGTTTTCGCCAAAGTTGTGTCCCTTCGGCCATGCTAACGCTTACCCTTATCATAGGCACAATGTTCGCAATTGCTACCGGAATGGTCTCGGATGAGATCGCCTACGGTGGCGTGCTTCTAAGCCGGTTCAAGGTAAGCGAGACTGGAAAACGGCGACCAAAAACTATAAGTGATTAGGACATGCGATTCTATAAATGAGATTTATTATTACACGTTTTGAGGTAGTCCACGTCTAATGAGAGAGCGATACGAGCAGAATCAAGGGTATTCTAGACTAGGATCACCTCAGCCGCCACCGACGCAGCACAGTCACAAGGGTGAGCGAACGCGTTCGAGAGAGCTGGGCAAGAAAGTGTCGGTGGGCATCTTGCTCACGGCCCTCGCGTTGCTGCTTATCACCGTGGGCTACGCTGGATACTGGAGCGGCGGCACCGGTTTGATTGATCACGACACCGCGACGAACATCGCCTTAGCAAAAAATATCCAACAAACCAACGTGATAAGCGCAAATGATCCAAACGCCGCCCCTGGTGACGTCTGGTATAACATTGAACCGCCTGGCCTCCCCATCATATTTGGCGCAGTCGCTATACTCGGTGGAGTGAATATTAGCATGAATTCCGAACTGCTCGTTCTGCTGCAGGGGTTTTCGGCGTTCATATTGGTAGCCTTCGTTCTCACCACTTTTGTCGTAGTAAAGAAAATCACAGACGACACGCGAATAGCCGCCTTGGCATCGTTTTTTTCGGCGACGTTTAGCCCAAACCCAGCAATTTTGGGGCCGCAATACATCGTTGCGTCAAGCTTCGGGCTGATACTGATGATGCTTGCGACATACTACCTCTACGCTGCAATTAAGAACGATGTAGGTAAGTCTATCCTGACATCAAAATATACATTTCTAGGCGCTCTTACCGTAACAACGCTTATTTTTACGCACAGGCTTTCTACCACGACGTTTTATTACATTTTCACCGTCTTCATCATACTCTATGTGCTGATTAATCTTGGCACTCGAATGCATTTGAAGCAGATAAGCGCAATGGTCGTGCTGCCAGTCATAATTAGCGCCCCCTGGTGGCTGTACATGTATAGCCAGTACCAAACTCTCCCATGGAGCATTCCGGAGATCTTGACTTTGTCGGCAGGCATGTTGGGGCTCGCAGCAGTAGGCGCGCTTTTTAGCGGGAGCACCGATCTACGGTCACCGTACAAACGCCGTGACAGACTGTTTGCCGTAGTTGGCCACACGACAAAAAATGGCCTTAATTTGATCATAATTTTGGTTTTAATCGCGATGGCTGGAGTAATTGCGGTTTCCCTTGTGTTTTCGGCTCAGACGGCGTTCTCGCTAGCTTTCATGGTTTCAAGTCTTGGCCTCATCCCAATTCTGAGTATTCTGGTTTACAAAACAGCCCTATGGGACCGAGCTGAGACAAACCTGCGAAACATGCTTGTTTCAAGCTGGCTCCTCGTGGCATTGGTACCTGCGCTAATCGGTGTTATAGGAGTAGCGGCGCCGCACTTGCCTTATCTTATTCAACGCGTCATACCGGGCACTTTGAAAAATGCAGGCGGGGTGCAATCGATACTCTATCTCGTTCTCCCGCTGTCAATACTCGCTGCACTCCTTGTTTTTCGGATCGCGTATGAACCGCAGCCGCGCGTTCAAGGCTTGCGACGGAGGCGAGACAATCGGGCAATGCGCTCGATGCTTATCATCGCTTTTGTGGTTATCTCTGTGTTATCGCCGGTATTTCACATTGCCGCGGCCAGCGCCCTTGCCGTAAACGCACAGGAACCAAAACTCACCGGTGACGAAATAAGCGCACTGCAATGGCTCAATCAACACACAACATCCAATGACACCATATTGTCAGATCCAACTTTCTTGCAATACATTAGCACGTTCACCAGTGCCCGAGCTGCAATATCAACCGACTCAGAAAACTCCTACGTTGTCACCCACCAGTTATCACAGCTCACAGACCTCTCCAATTTCATGAACGGCTCCACAGATTCCGCCAGCAAGTTACTCATAGCAAAAAAATTGGGCATAGACTACTTCGTTTATGATCCGATCAAAGCAAATTACTCGAGCAGCGTCTGGGGATTTCCATTCTCGAACTTCGTTCCAGATCCCACAGTGATGACAGAGGTATTCCAGAATGACGGTGTAGTGATTTACCAAATTAACCAAAGCCAGCTCGCCCAAACGCCTACACAATACGCGTTGATCAGCAACGTCGAAGTGAACGGCGACTCAGGAGTTGTTTATGTAACGAATTACGCCAGCGATCCGATGAGCTTGCACATCGCTTGGCAAGACCAGTACAAGCCAGTGACGTTAAATGTCGGGGAGACTAAGGCAGTGCCGATCGATTTTACAACAAGCGGCAGCTCTAGCCCGTTAAAAATTCTGCCCACTCTGGGGTCAACAAGCACACTGTATGTAAGTCTATGGATGGACCCCCCATCCAACGGAACTCTTGATGCGAGATACACATCTCCGATCGACGCAGTTAGCATCAATTCACAACAGCTGCTGTAACCCCAGCGGCTAAGATTGGGCAAAACTAGCTACTTCCACAGCCAATTCCGTGAGTCGTGACCAGACGACCCACGGACGGCTCAATGCTTGCGGCCACACAAGGCTGTTGGTCCTTATACACTGCCAGAGGCAGTCATTGCCATTTTTCCAGTCTGTCGCCGTGAACCATACGTCTCAACGAGCCGACAAGACCGCCAACAAAATGCTTATTGCGGCGGATATTATGCACAAAGTCCAAAGCGTTTTCACTAGTGCCGGTTCTTTCATTGATCTCCTGCTCAAGATGTAATCGGACAAGTTCTTTCGAACGGAATACGACTTTGAGGGGGTCAAGTACCCGTCATTTGTTACCTGCGTGGCCGTAAACAAGTGACTCTCGGTTACCTTTCCAACAGAGAGCAATACCATGCCGTAGTTGACGATATAAGGCAAAGCCGCGATGACCGCAAATAATTCGATTTTTAGCGCTATGGCGCCAACGGCGATAGCGCTACCGATGCAGAGCGTCCCTATATCGCCCGTAAATATGCGGGCAGGATATCGATTATACGGAAAAAACCCTAAGAGGGCCCCTAGTAGCGCCGCCAATATCAAAAGTCCCGCGACGCCTCCCGTCGGCGATATCAACACCAGTCCAACGACTATTAATGCAAACGTCACTATGGCGCCGCAACCGATCTCCATCCCATTGAATCCAGCAAAGGTGTTGACTGCATTGGCCCCAGCTGTGACGGCAAAAGGCACAATAGGGATCCACGCGAGTCCAAGCCAAAACGTTCCTAACAAAGGCACGAGAAGGTAGGGGTCGCTCCCCGCAGTCAATATGAGCGCAACGCCAGCGAAATAGCCGAGGAGCGGCTTTTCTATGGCGCCGAGGTGCATCACGTCATCTAAGGCCCCCACCATTGCTGATAGGGTTACCACAAGCAGTGAAACCACTATTACCATTAAATTGAGTCCCAAAAAAGCTGCGAAGATCATGGACGTAGCGAACCCTGCGTAGATAGCAAAGCCGCCCATTTCAGAAATCTCAGGCTTTTCAACTTTGTGAACGTCAACGCCAGACACCCCCGCAGATTTCATTCTCTTGATAAGCGGCGGCGTCACAACAAACGTGACTACAAATGAAAGCAGAACCGAGACTACAAGCAAAAAGAAGGTATAGCTGTCAATCATCCATAACCTTACTTTTCATATTTCTTTCGGGTTTCGCACTGGCCCGAAAGTACGCACAATCTGAGCCTGCGTCGGATCGAACGTGATTTCTCCTGTTTGGTCGAACATCGCTTGAACTGTCCCGTCAGCGTGAGGGGTGGCGCGTGTGCGCATGCCCATGAACCCTTCAGAAAAAGCCGTTAGGTGAGCATAGAAGCTCGTTTTTGACACTTGCGGAGAAATTGTGAGACGTCTTTCTTCGAACAGCTGAACGACTTTAGAAATTATTCGCTGTGATGATTTCCCGTCGTTAAGCGGGTCGCTTATTTTCTTTCCCGGCGCCGTAGCGCGTACGGCTTCAGTCAAGACATCCGGGTGCGGGCTATTTCCTAGTACCCTATTCCACCCATTTTCAACGGTCTCAATGTAATAGGTGCTATCGGACAGCGTGATGCACGGCGTTTCCAAAATGGCGCTTTCTTTCTGAGGCCCCCCGGAATCGGTGACTAACACGTGAGAGTCCATCATCAGTTTAATGAAGCCAGTGTAGGCCAATGGATCAATAAGACGAATGTTCTCACACGATTGCAGTTTTTCCATTAGGCCGAATTTGACGAGATGTCTCCTGGTATTTGGGTGTAATAACATGACAACGTTGTACTCATCGAGACTAGTCGCCGCTTTTGTGATTCTGCCGAGCGCCTCTGGGCTTCCGATGTTCCACGGCAGCCTAACCGCAACTGAAACAATCGGTCGTTCGTCTTCACAGAACGCTTTGATAGAATCCGCCTTTTGCGCCGTCGGCTTGTAGTCCAAAAGTGCGTCAACGAGAGGATCACCTAAGTAGTGGACACAATCAGGATCGTAGCACTCCTCAAGCAGGTTTAGGTAGGCCGTGTTGCATACAGGAAAAAACATCGTCGAGCACATTTCGATGACTTTCCTTCTTACATCACTGTGTAAGTCCCGCAGTGAGCGATAGCCCGATTCGATGTGGCCGACAGGAATAAAATTCATCGACGATGCAATGGCTGCACTAAAAGACGAGATTACGTTGCCTTGAACAAACACAAAGTCAGGCCGCGCTTTATCCAATATATCATCGATTTGATTGATCATGCCGGAGATCTGCTTATTGTAGCTCATGTTGCCAAGCGACAGGCCATAATCTGGGTCTCGAAGACCCAAATCCTTAAGCAAGTTCTCATACATTTCGCGGTCAAAATGTTGTCCGGTATGAGTGAAAACGAGTTCTGTATCAGGGTTCTTGTCGACCTCCTTGAGGAAAGAGGCCATTCCTATTAGCTCCGCTCGCGTCCCAATAAAAACGGCAATACGCATGTCTCGTCTCCTCTGAGCTTACGAGCTCCATCGGCTAAATAGCTTATCATCTACAATCAAGCGATGCGCTTCATTGCAGCGTCGTAGATTTCGATTCGATTCGCGACCCTGGAGGATAAACTCCGGCAGCCACGGCACCCACGCCGAGTGTCGATCCGGGACCAATCGACGTGCCGACGTTTATCATGCTGTTAATGCCTGTGCGCACGTCGTCACCCATGATGACGCCTAGTTTCCGCCTACCGGTGTCCGCGCCCCCGAGTTTAATAAGCTTCTCGTCAAAGCGCAGATTGGCGACTGTGGTACCGGCACCGAAATTGCAGCGCATGCCGATGATGCTGTCCCCGACGTACGACAAGTGTCCGATTTTGCTGTCATCCATTATGATTGAGTTTTTCACTTCGACGGCATTGCCGATCTTGACTCGATTCCCTATGCAGGCACCTGCGCGTAAGAGGCAGTTGGGCCCGATTTCACATCCTTCGCCGATTATGACCGGCCCAGTAACGTACGCGCCATTTTTTATGACTGACCCACGCCCGATTCGCACCACACCTCTTAACGTCGCAAGAGGCTCGACGACCCCTTCATTCGCGCTCTCGAGCGTCTGCAACAGAAGCTCATTCGCGCTCAACAGGTCCCAGGGCCTTCCTATGTCGATCCACTGCTCCTCAACCTTCACGTACCCAACGCGGTAGCCCTGATCGATCAGCAATTGTATAGTGTCAGTGATCTCGTACTCCCCCCTTGCCGACTTCCGCGTCTCAGCTATGCACTCGAAAATATCCGGCTCAAAGGCGTAAATACCGAGGTTTGCCAAATCAGACACGGGTTCGTTGGGTTTTTCCGCTATTCGAACCACAGCGTCGTCAGTGACTTCAAGTATGCCGTAGTTGCTCGGTTCTTTCACTCTTTTTGCCGCGATAAGGACTAATCGGTCTGGGGCTGTCTCTGCGAGGAGCTTCAATGTGCGTGGACTTACCAAGCTATCACCATTTAGCGCGAGAAAACGCTCATCTACGAGATCCCTAACCTGGTTAATTGCGTTAGCCGTCCCGCATTGCTTTTCTTGCCTGACGTACTCAATCTGGGCTCCGAGCTCCGCTTTATCGAAATGTGAACGAATTGCTTCCTCGTGGTAACCGGTTACGATTATTACGCGCAAAATGCCTGCTTTGACACATGAGCTAACTATACGTTCGAGTATGGGCGTGCCTAGTACCGGGAGCATGACTTTGGGGCGGTTATAGGTCAATGGGTGCATCCGTGTGCCTTCGCCTGCACCAAGTATGACCGCTAACATGGCATGTGCCTCTGCACTATTGCTGACGCTTTTTCATAAAGCCGTTTTGCCATCGCTGAGTCTCTTGCCTCCGCAGTAATCCTTATCTTCGGTTCTGTTCCTGATCTTCTCACTAGTATCCAACCGTCTTCAAAATCAAGCCTTACGCCATCAATAGTCATTATCTCAACATATTCGAGAGAACGCAATTCTTCAGTAATCGCAGCCATTGGATCGCTTCCACCGTTGTAGGCGACCGACCCGCGCAAAATGTGATACTTAGGAAACCGTGCAATCACGTCGGAGATCGATTGCTGATTAGCGATCGACACGATCAGTGCCGCCGCATAGATGCCGTCCGGAGTATATGAAATCCGGGGAAAAATCCAGCTGCCGCTACTTTCGCCACCGAAGTCCGCTCCTGCACGCTTGACCTCTTCCGCGACGTACACGTCACCTACGCGTGTTCGATGAATTGCGCAGGTGAGAACGTCATCGACCATGTGCGAAACGTCAACGGGATAAACTGCAATCTTTTTTGCCTCGTTCACGCCGAACAATGCGAGCATTTCATCGCCGGCAATATACCTGCCACTTCGGTCCACCGCCATCATACGATCAGCGTCACCGTCGTGGGCTATACCGATATCGGCGTGGAAGCTTCGCACAGCTTCAATGAGGAGGTTTAAGTTGCTTTCTATTGGCTCTGGATTTCTTGCGGGGAAAAATCCATCGGGCTGCGCATTCAGCGTGATGATGTCGCACCCCATCTCTCTAAGCACATATGGTGTGATCGTCCCCCCTGCGCCTGAGCCGCAATCGACAACCGCGCGACAGCTTACGTCGGTGAAATGACTAAGGATGTTCTTTTTATGGTCATCGATGGCATTGCCATAAGACGCAATGTTGCCAATAGCATCCCAGCCGGCCCGGTTACCCCTGTACGCAGGGTGCGATTCTTCTTCCGTAATCAATGACTCGATGTCTTCCTGCTGCTCGCTATTAAATGAAGTGCCATCTGCGTTCCACAATTTGATGCCAACATATTCAGCAGGGTTATGTGAGGCGGTAACCATAACCCCACATTCGTAGTTTCGGGCTGCGTAAGAAAGAGTCGGCGTCGAGACGAGGCCGATTCGAGTGACGTCACACCCGCAGGCGGTGAGCCCTGAGATAAGCGCATATTCAACCATCTCGCTTGCGATCCGAGGATCTCTGCCTATAACGGCAGATTTGCATCGAGATCCGACGGCTAGCCCAACACTGAGCGCCAATTCTGAGGTCAGCTCCTTGTTGGCCACTCCGCGAATTCCGGAAGATCCAAACATGACAGGCCTCCGTTTTCCAATTGACTTACTAGTTAAATGAACCAAAATTACACTCAGAATCCTCTCGGCATTGAAATTAAATGTTTTGGTAAAACTATAAATCGAGAGATAGGCGTTGAATACTACGTGCGTCGATTAACAGAGTATGCGGCTCACGAACGTAACTCAATGTGGGACTGGTCCAAAGTCAAAAACCCGCTGCGAGTGGCCCTAAACTACGTCGTTGTGCGCGTATGCGGCTCGATGCCTTCGCTGAAAACAAAAAACGCGCTATATCGTTCAATTGGGATCAAAATCGGCAAGAACGTTTCTGTCGGTCTGGAAGTCACTTTTGACATCTTTTTTCCTGAACTTATAGAAATTGGCGACAACTCCATCATCGGATACGGGTCTACCCTGCTTTGTCACGAATTCCTGATAGGCAAATGGAAAAAAGGCCCGATCGAAATCGGCAAAAATGTTCTGATAGGAGCAAACTCGACTGTCCTAGCAGGCGTAGTCATCGGAAGCGGAGCTACGGTTTCTGCTTGCTCTCTTGTTAACCGAGACATCACCAGCGACGCTCTGGTCGGCGGTGTGCCCGCTCGAGAGATTAGGAGTGAATACACGACGTGAAACTCCGCGGTATCTTGGAAAACACGCCGCTATTAGTTGCGATCATAATTATCAACGTCGCGGGAACGTTAATCGGCTTCTACTACTACTGGGATCAGCTGGTTTCTTCGAGCCCGGTTTATTGGATATTCATTCCAGACTGCCCTCTGTACACTATGCTCGCGGCGGCAATCCTCGCCGTTTACGTGAGTAAGAGGCGCAGTTCCGATCTTGTCAATTTCATCACCGCAATAGGATTGGCAAAATACGGCACGTGGACCGTATTCGTCATTTTAGCGTTCGCTGGGTTCTATTTTTCAATCGACAGTAGTTTTTACTCACTGTTGGTTCTTTTGCACGTCGCGATGGCTGCCGAGTTCATTCTGCCGGTGATGTTAATTCGACAGCTGAGGCCGAGGTTCGTCGCCGTCGCGCTCATATGGTTTTTTGCAAACGATTACGCGGATTATTTTTTGGGCACTCACCCACCCATACCGCCAGGCGATATCACGCAGATCACCATTTTCACTTTCCTGCTTACACCGGTCTTCATTATCGTTGCATACGCTGCAGCCAGATTTTTAAATAATGGCAACACATAAGAGTGCTTAGCGGGGGTTGCCAAGCTAGGTCAAAGGCGCAGGGCTTAGGGCTGCGACGTGCAAGTAAGATACCCTGTCTCGTAGGAGTTCGTGCGTTCAAATCGCACCCCCCGCATAAACGTTTTCACTCGTGCATTCAGCTTTCTTTTTAACGCCTCATACAAGATGCTTTTTCAGCGCGCGGATTGAACAGACTGCTAGACCCAAAGGAAATATAAATCAGCGAGCGCAAAAAAAACGACAGGCGAGCAAATTCTGAGACGACGAAGAGATTCACTTCGCTGATACGGTGCTAAGACCTCTACAGCTGAGTAATCGCATCAGCTGAGTGATCACATTAGGGTAGGAGCATAAATAAGTCAGCGCTCGGCTCGATTCTGGTTTCGATGCCGTCTTTGAAAAGGCGGACTGTTCCCCCGCTTTCTGAAACGGTTATTGCTATTGCGTGTGTCTCGCGCGTGATCGCAAGCGCCGATATATGTCGCCCCCCTAACCCCTCTAACTCTATAGATTTTGTGTCTACGTCTAAGTATCTGCCGGCTGATGTGATGAAACCTTTCTCATCTATGATAAAAACGCCGTCTATCTGAGCAAATTCTTTGATGGTTTCCCAATGCGAAGGATTCTTTATGTCCCGCATGTCTTCGGCGTGTCCCTTGTACGGATTCAGAATGAGCTGATGCGATCTTCTCAGCACTTCATTCGTGTCCCCAATTATGAATGCCGTTCCCACTTTCTTGCCCTCTCGGCCCTCTCTTCCCAATTCAAGAGCCAATCGCAACACCGCTTTTAGCGCCGTTGGATCCATGCGTTCCGCTGTCCGGTCTATTGCCTGCACCGTTACAAGCCGTTTGACGTCACACACAACGATAGACGATAGATCCGCCAGGCATAGCACGCCGACGATGTACCCTCCATTTATTACATCCTGAACATAGGCCGCGGTGGCAATGTCCTGCACAAGCGCGAAATCATTGAGCGCTGGGGCGACGATCTTAGTTTTGAGGTTCTGGGTTGCGCTTTGGCTTAGGAGGTCTTGCAATTCATTGGTGACACCTTTCGTTAGCGAAGAGGTTTCAATGAAAGTCGAAGGGACGTCGCAGGGCACCTCGATACACGATGCATCTGAGATCACAAAAATATGTGCTGCATTGATTTTTTTTGCCAGCTCATTAGCAGCCTCAGTGATCGCTGTGTAAATTTTATCCATAGAGCTTAATCGCTTCAGGCGTCTAGCTTTCCTACATATACTCTTTTTCTTGACTTAAAAACTACTTGGATGTTCGTCTTCACGATAACGATATTGAGCTATTTAGCTATTTATATCTGTTTTACGAAATACCCAGAGATGAAGCACTTTGACGTAGATCTGCACGTGCACTCACGTTTCAGCATCGGGACGAGCCCTAAGATGGATCTGCCGCGAATGTGTGAAACTGCTCATTTGAAAGGCATTCAAGTGCTCGGAACTGGCGATTGTCTTCACAGCGCATGGCTAGAAGAGCTAGAATCGAGCTTAGAAAAGCGTGGAGACTGTTACGAGATTGATGGAATTGCGTTTGTTATTCAAACTGAAATTGAAACAACGGTCAAGGGGCGCGTTCACCATGTGATATTGTTTCCGAGTTTCTCTTCCGCGCACGAACTCCGCGAAGTGGTGTTGAACAACGGGTATTCCCAATTAACTGGCGGCAGACCTCAGCTTAGAATATCGCCTGAAAAACTTACCAGTTTAGTTCGTGACGTTGATGCACTCGCGGGGCCGTCACACGCGTTCACCCCTTGGACATCAATGTATGCCGCATACGACAGCATCCGTGAGTGTTATGGAGAGAATGCTGATCTCGTCACTTTTCTAGAGCTCGGACTTAGTGCCGACACCGAAATGGCCAGCAAGTTAGCAGAGTTGGATTCATGCACCTTCGTGTCTTTCAGTGACGCACATTCCGCGGCGCCTGACAAGTTAGGCAGAGAGTTTACGCGATTCTGCTTGCGACGCCCAAGTTTTAGAGAGATAGGTCGAGCATTTCAAGGCATCAACGGTCGGGGAGTGGTCCTCAACGTAGGTCTCGATCCACGAGAGGGCAAGTACCATCTGACAGGATGTCATCGCTGCAAAAAAGCTTACGACCTAGAAGATATCACCGTTGATGGAAACGTGCTAAAAACCTGTCCCGAGTGCGGCGGGCCACTCAAAATAGGTGTCAAAGATCGAATACGACTCCTTGCGCTCAAGAGTGGCGAAGTTCCTTCAGCACGAAGACCACCTTATAGACACACTGTGCCACTCTTAGAGATACTGAAGGCTATGAAGCGGTCCAAGGCTATGAAGCGGTCCAAGGCTATGAACGTCAAGAAGAGTTACGGCGAACTGATACGGGAATTTCATAACGAAATAAACATTCTAATCGATGCGCCTCTAGGTGATGTGCGGCAACAGCACCCAGAACTCGCGGACGTGCTTGAACGGTTTAGAAAAGACGCTATCGACTTCGAGTTTGTGGGCAGGGGCGGTTGGTATGGAAAGATTAAGATCTAGTAGCCCTCAGCTTGCCTCTTTCTGTTAACGAGGTTCTTTTTTTCATACGCTTCGATGACCGTTTGTGGCGTCAGACCTGCGCTGATCATCGCAGACACGAGGAAGTGCAAGCAATCAATTAGTTCTTCGTGAACGCTGCCCCACTTTTCCGCAGACAGCGTGTGTTTTTTCCACCACTTCCTCTCACCGGTGATGACGACGCCTAGCGTGTTGCGCGTCTCGTAAGACTCTTGTATCAAATGCCCGAGCAAGGCGACGACCTGGTCTTCTTTGCTCCACTTGTTAAAAGGGGCTCGATTTTGAACGGATTCGTCAAAGCTCGCCTGCAATTCAAAGATCTTGTTTAGTCGGTCCATGCAGTGAATTACACGAGGACGCAGATAATAACGCTGTCGATGCGCGCGCATAGAAAGCTTGATCTCGGATGAGTAGTGAGTTGAGGAAGGGGCCGCACAGGATCTATGGACAAAACGCTACGCGATAGGCTATTACTCCTAGTTCTTGTAGCGAGTGTTGCCACAGTCCTTGTCTTTATCTCGTGGCCATTCAAAGACGTCATTGCCATAACGCTATTGCTCGCTTTTATTCTACAATACCCCACTGCGTGGCTCGAAAAACGCATACACAGACGGCGAAGCGCCATTCTAATTGTCATCGTTTCCATCTTCGCGGCCCTCGCTTTCGTATTGCTAGATATCGTTTACATATTGTACAGTGAGATCGCTAGTTTGTCTAGCTCTTCTGAAAACATTAACAAGTTGTTCAACCAGGGCTTCGAAAGTCTAATCACGAACCTTAGCGCGCGAATAAGCGAGAGCCTCCAAGTGGCAAGCTTGCAGGGTAGGATCTCTCAGATATTGTCGACCATTCTGCAGGATCTGTTAGCGAGTTCAACAAGTGTCATAGAACGGGTCATCCTAAACATACCGCTCTACATCGTCGAACTGGTGATCGTGACTTTGCTTCTCTACTACCTCTTGCTGCGTGGCAAGGATTTCTTCCACGAGATGCGCACATTAGTACCGGCGGAGTATCAAACCGTCGTAAATCGGTTTCTGGGACACCTGCAACTCATTTATTACTCACTCTACGTCGTCAATCTCGGATCCAGTATCGTGAGTGGCATCTTAGCAGCGGTGGGATACGCAATCCTTGGGGTGCCCTATTTCATTACGTTCGCAATACTCATTGCGATTTTTGGGCTCATCCCAGTCATTGGGAGGGCAATCGTGTACGTACCGCTCACATTGTATTACTTGCTTATCGGAGATCCAATAAGGGCCGTGGTTCTATTGATTTTTAGCTGGGCCGTGCTTGATCAACTTACAGGCTTGTACATACTTCCGATGTGGGCCCACCGTACTGGCAGGGTGCCTCAAGCGCTGACGATTCTTGCGTTCACGGCCCCCATTTTAGCACTCGGGCCGATCGGCTTCGTCATAGGGCCGGCGGCTTACGGCCTGGCCCTCGCTTTGTACAGGACGTACCGAGAGACACAACAAGAAAAAATGCTGCCGGTGGGTTCTTAGCATGCTCTCGGCGAACTTGAGCGGTTACCCAACACGACCAGATCTCAACTCTATACGAGAATACGTCCGAGTAGGTGGCGAGAACCCATTCACCGTTGCGGTCAAAAAGGCGGTTCAGGACCAGTTAAGAGCCGGCGTAGACATCGTTACAGACGGTCAAGTGAGGCAGCTCACTCACCTGCTCGCATCCAACGTTCCCGGAATGCTGATGGAGGATCATCCACGAATTCAAAACACCTTGGGGACTCCGCACAGTACAACAGCGGAATTAGATTTTCTTACTGCTGCAAGAGAATGCGGCGACGCAGCGCGTGTTAAGGCAGTGTTGCCGGGCCCGTTCTCATTTGTCGAAAGCTGCGTACTAGACCCAAAAGCGCCGTACAGATCCAAACACGACGTGAACTTGCTGTTTGATATTGCATCTGTGCTTCGCTACGAAATCGACGCGCTGAGAGAGAACCATGCAAGCTTGATCCAAATCATCGAACCCATCGAAATCGTCCGCGACCTTGACGTATTTTTAGACCTGCTGTCGGTACTTTTCAAACGGGTGAAAACGCCCGTTTGTCACTTCGAAGGAGACGTGAGCAAAGCCTTTCCAAAGCTGTTAGAAGCAAAAATCGCGGTCATTTCCTTTGACGTTGTTGATTTCGCCCAGAATAAGGCGACGCTTAAATATAAAGAACTTTTTGAGGTGCACGAAAAAGTAGCCTGTGTTGGATGTGTAGATTCATCAAAGGAGCAACCAGAATCAATTGAAGCTCTCGAAAAGCGTGTTGGCCCGTTCATTGATGCATTTGGTCAAGAGCGCGTTTGGATTTCTCCGAGCAAAACGCTCGCCAATTTGCCTCGATTGGCTGCCTTTGACAAACTGAGGCAACTTGAAAAAGCCAAATTACGTATGGAAACTAGAGCTGACTAATCACCCCCGCTGAGGCATACAAGTCTGATCGCAAGAGAAATATAGCCTTTATCCTATCTAAATCTTGGAGTTGATAATGTGCTTAGCGTTAATGAAATCTCTATGGGAATCGTTGAAGAAATGTTAGACTATACGGAAGAACTGAAGATCGAGGCGCTTGAGCTTGACAACGGTTCCACGGTTATTGACTGCGGCGTCAATGTTGAGGGCGGCTACGAAGCTGGCGAGATGTTTACCGAAATATGCCTCGGTGGGCTCGGGTCTGTCAGTCTCACCGTGCAGACGTTGAAAGATACGCCCTTGGTGTTTATTCACGTTTTTACAGACCATCCCGCTCTTGCCACGCTTGGATCTCAGAAAGCGGGCTGGTCAATAAGGGGCGATAACTACAGCGCAATGGGTTCAGGACCGGCGCGAGCTTTGTCGTGCCAGCCGAAGAAGACGTACGAACTGATAGACTACGAAGATGATTATGATTTTGGGGTAATCGCACTTGAATGCGACCATTTGCCCGATGAGAAGGTTGCAGACGAGATCGCCGAGCAATGCAACCTCGAGCCTTCAAAATTGACACTTCTTAACGCGCCGACGTCATCAATTGTCGGTACCGTTCAGGTGGCCGGTAGAGTAGTTGAAGTCGCCGTTTACAAAGCCGCTGAACTCGGGTATGACACATTACAAATAATGAGCGCAGCCGGTTCGTGCCCGATCGCGCCCGTCTCCAAAGACTCACTTCGAGCGATGGGTATGACGAACGATGGCATAATCTACTATGGAAATGTCTTCATGACGGTCAATAAGTACGACAAGCTATTCGAAAAACTGCCCTCGGAAACGTCTTCGTCCTATGGCAAGCCGTTTTACCAAACCTTCAAAGACGCAAACTATGACTTTTATAAGATAGACAAGTTCATGTTCGCACCTGCCCAAGTCACGATCACGGATGCGCAATCAAGTAACACGCTCAAGTTTGGCCGATTGAACGAAGCGGTGCTCGCGGAATCATTTGGGATATAGACTAGCGCATCTGTCTGTGGGGAGGCAATTTCAAACGTTTAGAATGGTTCCAACGCCCTTGCTCTTGCCTTCTCTAAAAATGAATTTCTGACCCGTATATACGTGATACGGTCGATATTTGAACCGGACCCTCACTATCCCAGACTCGCCGGCCATCATGAACTCACGCTCAGGATCAAAGGTCACGCTCTCTGATATGGTTTCGATGTGAATCACTGGTTCATAACCGCGTCCGATCCTCGTTGGGTGGTGCAAGATATACACTTCACCGACAAATTCCCGGACCGCAGCGGGTTTATTTCGCGCTAGAACCATGCCTCGCTCAATGTCGTGAGGCTTAACGCCCTTAATGGCAAGCCCGACGATATCGCCGGCAGAGGCTTTTTCAACTTTACAGTGATGCATTTCAATCGATTGGATCTTAACTCGCCAGAATGCACCGTCTTTTGCGGGGCCTAGATAGAGCGTGTCGCCAACAGCAGCCGTGCCGCTCTTGATCGTGCCGCTGGCCACGGACCCAACGCCAGTTATCTGGTAAACGCGGTCGATGTAAATCTCAAAGTCCCCGTTCTCAGTCATGTTCCTTTTTGGCAGACGCTTGAAAAGCTCGTCCAAGATTTCAATACCATCAAGAGTCACAGGCGAAGTCCGTATAATCGGCACGAGCAGCCCTTGCGCGACCTTACCGCAAATCTTCTCGACCCCGTCGACCGCTTTCAACTTGTAAGGCACTCGGCCGACGATACGCAGGATGTCGTGGATCTGAGATTCAACCTCTCGGATAGCCCGCTCACTAACTCTATCGATCTTCGTTAATGCGACAATGGTGGGAAGTTCCATTGCGAGTAAGATTCCTAGATGTTCCCGCGTGACGTGAGTTACACCATCGTCGGCGGCGACGACTAGAAGGCCGTAATCAAGCTTTGGCCCGACGATCCCCCTTATGGTAGTTCTGAGCCACGGTTCGTGCCCCACAGTATCGACAAACGACACGAGCTTTCCGGAATTTTGAACGACATCTGCTCGTTCTCTCTTGCTTAGTGGGTTCTTAAGTCGGATGACGCGCTCATTGAACCCGTACACTACGTACGATAGATCTGCGGAGAGTCCTCTCTCTATTTCATGGGGCTTGACGTCCAAAAACAGCCTCGTTTTTCCTGCCCCATCATCAGGGATACCGCTTACAATCGTGCCCACTAAGGTGCTTTTGCCATGGTCAACATGCCCGGCGGTTCCAATAAGAATGTGGTCTCTTTCTGAGTGCTTGTTTTTAATAGTTATTAATCCGATATGACCTCCCTTAACCACGTATTCTTCTAGCCCACACACGTCCGCACCAACGTCGCGAGCGATGGCGTGCAAGACATGCACAGACTCATCTAGCTGCGGCCTTGAAATGCCTTTCAGATAGCCTGAATCGGTAATCCCTACAATATACTGCGCTTTCCCATCAGCTTGCAGGAGTTTGTAATTCATTTGACACGCGAGAGTTTGCCGACGCTCTCCCTTAAGATGGGTTTCTCGTGTCAAGAACTCCTTAAACTCGAGCCCGGCCCCTTCACCGTTGCCCGCGATCGCAGTCAATTTTTTAAAGCCTGACACCATAAGATTCGCGATTCAATAGGTGTTGTTATGAAAAATAGCTCTATCGATCGGCCAGCTGCGGCAGACGGGAGCGGCAACGTTGAACAAGTCACAGTTAGCCACCAAGTGCGGAGCTGCACAACTCGGCTTCTGCGCACTAGCCGCCTGGCGGCAGCATTCACGTCTAAAGCCCGGTTAACAGGCCGGGTTGAGCTACTCAATCGCAGTCGCGTGTCTCACGATGTACATCGGCATTCCGCGAAAATTGATCAAGCGTAGTCGCGCGGCCTCGATGATCTCGGACCCAAGCGGTTTAATGAGCGCGTCCGCACCTATTCGCTCAGATAACTCTATAATGCTTCGCTGAATTTCCATTGGAGGCCGAATGGCATAAATCAAACTAGCACCTCGATACACTCGCAGATCTGGACGCGTGACATCGTCTTTAACGTAAATGGGCTTCAAGCGGCAATCGACCGCATCAATTTCAAGGATGTCCGTTGCCGTAACCTTAAACCTGGAGCGAAGCGCAATGGCGACTTCCGAATATCTGCCGCTCCCGACTTCAACTAACCTTGCGGAGTAGTTGTTTCGTATAAACTCTGGGAGTACTTCCGCGCAGCGGTCAGACATAGCCACAGCCTTTAATTATCTTTTGTTAGCATATACCTATTCCGTGTCGACAGGCCGTAGCCAGGAGCTGGTTCTTGTCCTTAATTCGTAGGTTCCGACCATCAGATTTTGAACGGGTCATAGCGATCGAAAAAGAGGCATTTGGCGAATACAACCCGATATTGTTTATGACGGCATACGAAACGTTTCCTGACGGTTTCCTCGTTGCGGAGGAAGGTGGTCACGTGGTTGGGTTCTTGACCACTGTGGTAACCTCTTTATTTGACGTGAAAATCCTGTCAATAGCCGTAGATCAAAGGTGCCAAAACAAGGGGTTTGCTTCAATGCTGCTAAAGGCCCTCTTCCAAGTCTTGCGCACAAAAGGAATCCTACGGCTGCTCCTTGAAGTGAGGTTGAGCAACATTGGCGCTCAGCGATTGTACTTATCGCTCGGCTTCAATCTGGTCAATGTTATTGCTGCTTATTACCAAGATGGCGAAGACGCCTATTTGATGGAGAAACGACTAGTTAACCTACTATCGTAGTTTTATCATCTCGGTTCGTGCGGCAAGTTCTTGCATTCGTACTGAAATCCGGCCTGTACCAGAGAGCTCCTCAGAGTCCATTACAGATGCGAGTTCATTGCCAAGCACGAAGATCGCGTGTTTATGCTCAGCCTTGCTTCTGTGTATGTGCATCGGGCCGATATGAAGCGATGCGTATCGCTCAAATTCACCATTACAACACGTGTGTTCTTCAAAATAGTTTTTGACTCGAACCAACAGTGTGTGTAGTTGAATAAGTTCCTCTTTATGCATGGGCCATACCTCGGTGTCGTTAGACGGTACGAATGTTAAAATCACGTGGTATAAAGTATTTATGTAGGAATAGCGATTCCGAAAAAAAGTATTTAAAGATGTCGTTATTCTCCTCAGGCAATATTAGACCCTCAGCGTAATATTGTCCAATTCTGGAGATAGACAGAAAAAACTGGAAGCGGAGCTGGTCAAACTAGCTCCGCAACAAAAAGTTATTGGATATCTTCAACAGTGAGTACTTTGACCGAAAGCGGCATTTTAGCAACATTGCCGATTTTGACGCCTATTAGATAATCAAGCTCTTTTTCTGCCGCAATATCAAGAATACGCTGAGTGATAACCCCATCAAAAACAACACTTTTGACAAGGCCATTTGATTCCTTCAGAGCGCTTGCGAGGTTCCGCACTGCTACCTCTTTTAAAACTTTCCCCTCTGCGTCGAGCAAAACCGCATTCAGAGTGCCGTTCAGCGCCTCTACGTAGTTTCTGAAGCTCCTTTCAATCGGAGACGGCTCGCTGGGTTCAACAGGCGCGACGCGAGGCGCTGGCTCTGGCTGATTGCGAGTATTTTGCGAGGGCTTTTTCTTGTTCTTTTGTTCGAGCACCTGTTCGATGGGCAGTTTGTTTCTGAGCGCCTTTACGATCTCTTTTTGAGACAAATCTTCAACGCTCTTGCCTTCAGGCGCGTACGCGACGTAATCGACGTCAGCGGTTTGCAGGAGCTCCTTGAGGATCAACTCGCCCCCGCGGTCGCCGTCCAAGAACGTTGTGACGGTCTTCTTCTTGCTCAGTTCAATCACTGCCTTAGGCACGTTCGTCCCTTCAACAGCTATGGCATTCTTGATGCCGCACCTGAGCAGAGTCAAAACGTCGGCTCGTCCTTCAACGATTAGTATTGCGTCAGAATCCTGAACGTTAGGGCCCGACGGGAGTTTGTCTTTACCATAAGAGACAAGTTCATCGACTCGCACAGCTTGCTTTACTGATTCAGTGAGTTCTTGGCTCTCTGGCAAGCTTTCATCAAACTTGTTGAGAAGTATGTTCTTTGCCTGATCAACGATCTGACGTCTCTTCGACGCTCTGACATCCTCGATCTTAGTAACGGAAAGGTTAGCCATGCACGGCCCCACACGGTCAATAGTCTCTAACGATGCCGCGAGTATCGAAGTCTCAATTTTGTCGAGAGAGGAGGAGATGAGGACGAATCCATCGGACTTACCGCTTTTCGAGCTTATGTTTACCTCAATGCGTCCTATCCTGCCTGTCTTTTGGAGCTCTCTGAGATCCAAATCGTCTCCAAGCAACCCCTCTGTCTGTCCAAATACTGCTCCCACTACGTCGGGCTTCTCGACGACGCCGTCGGTATGGATGTCAGCATAAATAACGTATTTTGTAGTGTCAGAATTTTGCATTATCGTCAACTCCTTAGAAACTGCAGAAGTTGTTGAACAAAAGATCCAGTAACTAGCCGTTTGCTATTTCCACAGTCGCGCTTCGTGAGTTTGCGAGCATCTGCCCGCAATTGTGAATGTAGGGTTAATGTGACCTTTCTCAGATCATATCTTGACTCACTAATAATTAAAACTACCGATGTGTTGCGACAAGCGCTACGACTTCTTTGTCTGGGCGGCACTATTTTCTATAGCCTGGCTAATAACCGACTGAACTTCTGGGACGTTGGTATTGTACAATAACACCACTTTCTGACTGCTAGTGTGACCGGAAACCAGGTGCACGTCTTTCGCAGGCTTGTTGAACAAAGCCGTTAGGTATCTGACGAGTTCCTCGTTGGCTTTTCCCTTCTGCGCGGGCTCGGTGAGCTTGAAACGTATAGCATGCCGCCAGCCATCGTACTTTCCAACGCCTAGGTATCGCGAACCTGGCGTAACCGTAATGCGAATCGCAACGCCTTCTGGTACGGCCCTCAGTGCCCCTTCAAGCTGCATAAACGGGATGAAAAGATAGAAATATTGGTCTTTGCCCTGACGCACTAACTCCGAAGGTTCATTCTATTGAAATCTTCGCTGTCCCCTTCAGTTACCCTCGTGCCAGGGCGTGATGCGACCTTTGCCATTACGGGGTTGTCTTGTTATCATCAAAAGGCATTCGCCAGGAACTCAAACAAGGACCTATACGTAACGGGACATTTTTGCTCCCGTATGCACCGATAATCATCCAAACACATACGTGATACGTTATATCAGTCCTCTTAGGAGCGCTAATTTGTATATTGAAGATGTTATATATCGTTTCCCTCTGCTTCGAAGAACACACGTCGCTTACGTCCGACTGTCGTGCATCGAGGGGATTACTCAAGTGCCTGAGCGAAAGCGCCGCGCATCAACACGCACACCTGTGAAAGGACGCTTTGAGAGGGCGCCGCGCAAAAAAGAGCGACGGAGCGGCGTGAAAACGCAGCTCGATGTTTATATACGATCACATCGATACATGATAGTGAGGACATGTTTGACCCGTACGACCGTCCCATCAAGAGTCTGCGTATTTCGTTAACGCACAAATGCAATCTCAACTGCATATATTGTCACGAAGAGGGAGAACTGCACAGTGCCCGCCCGTATGAGATTTCTGTGCCTGAGATAGCAAAAATCGCTCGACTCTGCTATAATGAAGGAGTCACGAAAGTCAAGTTTTCAGGCGGAGAGCCGCTGCTACGCAAAGACATTCGCAAAGTCATCGAGGCGTTGCCCCCTTTCGAAGACATTTCAATGACTACTAACGGCCAACTCCTCGCTGAGCGGATCGGCGATGTAGAAGGACTTGACCGAATAAACGTAAGCGTAGATACGCTAAACGCAGCCACCTATGAGAAACTGACCGGGGGGAAGATCGAAAACGTTTTGAAAGGAATCGACGCAGCCCTTGAAGCAGATCTAACGCCTGTTAAGATAAACATGGTCGTGATGGACGGGATAAATGACCATGAGATCGGGGATATGATCAGGTACGTGCAAGGAAAAGAGATGGTTTTGCAACTGATCGAACTAATGGACTTCAAGAATCGCTCGGAGCTACGCGGATCTAATCTGCGCATCATAGAAAGCACGCTTGAAGGGCTATCAAATAGAACGACCGCAAATACCTTGCACAAAAGAAAGAAGTTCGAGATCAACAACGCCGAAATTGAAATTGTTCGCCCCATAGATAATACCGAGTTTTGTATGAACTGTAATAGGCTGCGGGTCACGTCAGACGCAAAGCTTAAGCCTTGTCTTCTCAGAAACGATAACCTCGTGGATGTGCGAGGAATCGACAACTTGTCCGACGAACGCGCATTGGAACTTATTATGAGGGCAGTCCAAAGGAGGGAGCCGTATTACAAACCAAGATTCCTTGGCGGAGCTTATAGTCAACGGAAAGCGGGTACCTATTAACCAGTTCGTCCAAGATATCTTTGCCGGAATAATCAGCGGCGTGCTCTTGTCTATTCACGGCGTCGAGGACGACTGGAAGCTCGTAGAAGTGAAGATAACGCGTGCTGATTAATTCTCTTTATGGACTTATACTCGCTCATCGAAACACTCGAAGCCATTGCGCCACCTGAACTTGCCGAGCCGATCGATGATGGGCGAATCGGGCTTATAGCTCGCGGGAGAGACGAAGCAAACTCGGTAGCTGTTGCGTTAGATCCAACGGCGAACGTGATTCAAAAGGCAGCCCAGAACGAGGCCGATATCCTTATCACGCATCACACGCTAATTTGGAGTCCTATCACTAAAGTTCCTTTGCGTATTCAAAAACAGCTAACGCTCATCTTAGAGAACGGTTTGTCGTTTTACGTCTTGCATACCAACTACGATGCGGCGCCTGGAGGGGTCAACGATGTGTTAGCGAAACTCGTAGGATTGCACGACATCGAACCATTTGGCATCGGAAGAATGGGTATAATCGATCCCGTCAGCACAGTAGATTTTGTTAAGCACGTGGCGCTAAAACTTGGTACACACGTCTTGTTCACAGGGGGCGGCACCATCGAAAAAGTCGCCGTGATTGGTGGCAGCGGCTTTGGAGCTACTGAGGAGGCAATCGCAGCAGGCGTTGACGCACTTCTTTCGGCCGAGCTGAAGCACGACGCTATTCGCTGCGCAGAGGGGCATCTTTCTCTTATTGACGCCACGCACTATGCGACTGAAGCGCCAGCAATGCAAATCCTAGCGCAACGGTTAGGCGGCGAGTTCATCGACGATAGGCCGAGGCTTTTAGGCCTCGTCTACGACCACCAATGACAAAAAATCGCCAACGCGGACACATATGAGTAAGGTAGGAGAAGGACCTTTGTTTGCGGATGCCTTTAAGCAACAAATCGAGCGCGAATACGGCAATCGAGGCAAAAAGGGACTTGAAATAGCGAAAGAAGGACGTGTTAAACGCTATAAAGACTTTTATGTTGTCGTGGGAGAGGCTGATGAGTACATTGTCGAAGACGCTGCGTGCACCTGCAAGGACTTCCTATTCAATCCCTCACGAAATATCATGAAGTGCAGCCACATGATCGCTGTCGAAATCGCGAAACAGAAAGGCTTAGTTGATTTTGTCAACGCGTGGTACCAGGATGTGCGACCATTGCCATAATAAAGCCTCGCCTCCAATCAGAGAGCCGGTTGGAGGTCAATTCCCAGGGAAGCCCTACCCACCCCGCAAATTGCGGCTAGGCACCGGATAGGGGTTTTTCTACTGGAAGCTCACCCCGACCCCAATTGGCAGTTGTTGTGTACACAATTTTGGGCCTTTTCGCTTGCTAAAATCATCTTTTTCAGCAAAACAGAAGCCTTGTAGAGATTTTCTGGTAGGACACCGCTGCTAGCGTTGATATTGTCATGATGCGCGGTCGATAAAACGTGCATTCAATCGAATTCAGCCCTCATCTCGGCAAGTTTCGTTTTAATTTCTTCGACTGTTTGAAGTGCGTTGTCAACGCTTGCTTCGAAAGGTTTGAGTATTGCTTCTATCTTCTTGATATCGTTGGGCGATAATGTTTTGGATGCCTCGGCCCAAAATTCATCAATTGCGCGTTTCGGTTCAATTGCAAGTTGGCTGAGCTCATCTACTAGCGCTTCGAATTCGTTTAGAGTTTTTACAGAGCCTTTAGTGCCTTCACTTTGCTTTATCAGCACGTCCATTTTTTTAAAAAGCTCGGCTTTCGTTGGCTCAAATCCGTGATCACGATATGTTGCCACTATAGTTCTCGCGCTCCGGTCCCAATATTGAAACGTCTGCGCATCGCTCGTTTTCGACATTTTTTCTCCTTATAAACGTGGTAAATGCGACTCCATGCATCCACAAAGAGCTAATAACTTTCGATTCAACTGCCGACCGTCAGTCATTCTCATCCTCCTTGTTCGTACACTTTAGCCATTTGAAAATACACTCCCAAAGTCAGCGTAATGGAAACAAACAGGAAGTAAAGTACTCCCAACAAGAGAAGAGTTCTTGGCGGACTGGTTGGGGTAACTGTCAATTGCTGATTTGTCGCTAAGACGAGAGATAACGCAGACAACAGAACGGTGAACACGTAGGTCATACCAAGGCCCTTGAACCTTTGAACTAACCTTTTGGTGATTTCTTGATGGATATCCTGTTCAAAATTCCGTTCAAACGTAAATATTGTAAATGTCACGATAATGATCAAAAGACCACTAGAGACAAGCAAAGAGTCAGAGCTGGCTTGCATAGCAGCTTGAGCTTGAATAGTGAGACCTGACGCGTATGCAAGCGTTAGCAAAATGAGGGGGACCATAAAGTTGAGCGCCATTATTCGGTTGCCGTACTCTCCCAGACTACCGATCTGCGATTGTATTTTTTCAGAAAGAGGCGCATCGGGAGCTGAAATGGGTTTTTCTTTGGTGAAAATGTACTTCCTGGTGAAGACACTAACAAAAATAAGCACGAAAGCTGTGAGAAGGAAGAGTTCTTGCAGGTAAACGAGAGCCAAAATGCTGAGAAGTATGATCCCGGCAAGAAACCACAAAGTCGTTATGATATTAAGTCTGGCCTTAAGATGTTGATATTTTTCTTTTGAGCCAAATATTCCGACGCTGACGAGTGACACGAAAAAGGCAATCCAAACAAAGGCGACCGCCCACTCAAGAATCATAAACTAACCCACTTGGCGTTATTATTGCAGCAATATCATTCTCTGAACTAAAAGTTCTATTGTCTTTTACCGCCAAGCACGACCCGAACCTGTAAGATTTACATCACCCCAGCCTTAGTTCAAATGTCGTACGGTATTGAGTAGCGGATGCTCGTAGAATCGCCAATCGACTCCAGAAACGCTTGCGTCAGAACGTAGTTCTCGTTTGATTGATCCCACTGCAGTTATGTCGCCGGTCAGACCTGCCACTGGCTCAAGAGAGAGACAAAAAAATTAAGCCGGACATAAAGCACTACACCTATGTCAATCAATCTGATTGGAGTTCTTCGGGTATTACTGCTTCTGCATCTCCTGCTGAGCATTTGGGGATAGCAGTGATTAAATTGTGCATTCGTTCGTATGGTACTGTCAGGAACAGCATGTCCGGTTCAAATCCTTGCTGTTTTCGCGCCGTCCAATCACCCGTAGTTATGTTAGTACATCCAGTCATTACGGGGTATGTTATAGAGCTATGACATAATGCGCCTATGACCTGTTGTTTTGGTGATATGCCATCCCAGTAGGTGTCTAAGGTTATGAGACGACACGCTTGTTCTGGGTTGCACTGAAACAACACAATGTCAGGTCGTAGTGTTGTTTTTTCAAGCGGACATATCACTAATCTATCTGCCAATCCTGTAGGCGGCTGAACTGTCAGTTTTAACATTCTCTCGAAAGATACAATCGAACTGGTGAGCTTCTCTCCTTTAGTAAGGAACCGTTGAAGTCTTCTTTTCTGTTGTCCCGAAAACTCCGTGAAGCCGCAATACCGACTGCCGCCAGGGCAGGTCTCTACCTTTTCATCAATAACAAAACAGTCACCTTCGGCAGCACGTTTCAACGCCTTACAAATCGATGTTTTCTCGTAAAGGCCATCTGAAACTTCGTCATTCGTGAACGTGATTGCCAGTGGTTCCTTCTTTAATCCCAGTACTTTCTTTAATAGATCTGATTGTTCTTTAAATTCCATACGTGTAGCTCCTTTAATTAATCAAATCTGATTATGTTATAACATTATATGTGTTCGGTGGCTGCACCCGTCAGTGGTCCCTTCGCTTAATGAAAGCAAGCGGCAAGGGATGAGGTATAGGGCGTTTTTTATTGTTAAAATCATATAGAGATCCCGCATCTGGCTCTAGCGTCGAGCAAAATGGCGCTACCGATTTACAACGCATAATCTCACGTGGCTAATAGAGCTATCGGACGCCAGGAAGCACTAAAAAAGGAATAGGGAGAATAACGGGTTATTTCTTCAGTTTCTGGACGGTCTGCAGTTGCTCACGCAGGAATACTTCGCTTGCAAGACGCGCACAAGCTGTTCTGCCTAAGCTATTTATTATTCAGACGCCTATATCATTTGTAGCATTTTGGCGCTTGGAGGCGTTACATAAGAGGCAACGCATGCTCTATTCCACGGTAATCCCGATCATATTCCTTTTTTGCTGGGGCGCGTTTTTCTTAACGTGGATAACGGGCGCCCTTTATAACTTCCTTAGGGGGCCTAAGATTATACGGGGGCGCATGAATTCTTGGCGATGGTTGCTAATCGGCATAATCGCCATACTGCTCGTCCAGTTTGCGATCAACGCACCAAACAATGCCGTGGCTCTCTGGTCGCAGGTTGCATTGAATGCCACCGAGCTACAAGTCATCGGTGCGATTCTTTTGATTGCTGCCACGCTTTTTACGCTGTGGTCGCGTCTCGTTCTAGGAACGATGTGGTCGTCTGCCGCAGCTGTCAAGTCTAACCATCAGTTGCGCACCGGCGGCCCGTATCGAATTACGCGACATCCGATATATACGGGGATGCTTGGCATGCTAGCCGGAACATCTTTGATACTCGCCGGTGTCTGGCCAGTTTTGCTGATAAGCGTCGTAATCTTCTTGGGCAAGATCTCAAGCGAAGAAAGACTTATGGCTGAGCAATTTGGTGAGCAGTACTTAGAGTACAAGAACCGAGTTCCGCAGCTAGTTCCGGGGCTGTATCTAAGAAAGAAAGTGAATTAAATGCGTTCGGCATGGTGACGCATCAATCTTTCTTGGGGATATACACTGAGCGACCTGTGCTCTCTTATCCTTCCTGTTTTGGGGGGCGCAGCCTCATTAAATCGATCCCCTTGGCCTCTAGAAGGAACGAGCGCGGCAACAACAACCAGGGTATCTCGCAGGGCTACAACGTTGGGATGCGGTGCGTGAGTTCGGCCCAGTCGCTGCCGACGGCCCCTTTGATGAGTTCCTTTGCTCCAGCGAAAGCAGGCGCCGGCATCACCATCTGCCAGATACGGGTCATGTTCTCGCGATCGTCCTGCCCCATCAGCGGGAACATCCACGCCACCATTTCCGGGAACCGCTCCTGCGGAACCGTGCTGGACATGATACCAACCGCCTTCCCTTGCTCGGGCAAGGAGACTCGTTCCGTGAAAATCCGGTAGAGGTGGGTATCCTCCTTGTCCAGGTGGATATTGAGATGAAAACGGAACGCAGCGGTGGCCCGAGCGGTTGTTAAAGGGTCGTGTGAAGCATACGATTTGCTCAACTCGTCAAATGCCGCGTCCAGACCACGGTGATCTTTCACATAGGCTTCAGCAACCAACGGGGCGACGTTCTCGAGCACAGGGAAGATAGCTAACTCTTCTCCATGGGCATGCCAGACCAATGCTTCGTTGAAGAACCGGAAACGCTCGACGGTGGCGGCAAGACCCTCCTTTCCTCGTGCTGAGTCCAGCGCTGCGGCATCGATATGCTCCAAGTCATTCCTGAACGCATTGTGAATCGCCCGTATCGCATCTACGGGTTCTACCATAACAATTCCCCCTGTGTTTTAGTTATAAAATATTACCTGTCTGAATAGTGCAGATCCTATCCCTAGACTGAAGCGTGAACGTGCGACGTGTTGTTTCGAAATCGGATTGGTGTGGATCCCGAGATTTAGTTGCACACAGAACCGACAGAGCGCAGCAACGGAATTGAGCGAATATCGGAATTGATTGCATCGAGATAGCAGATCGTATGTAACATCCAAGTTTGACGTTCCCTATTCGTCACATTTCAAGAAAAGTACCCGACCAATACTTTACGGACGCATCATAGACACGCTCAGGCAGCGGATGCCCGCAAAACGCGCTTGATTGAATGCAAGCGGCGAGGCCTCAAACAGGCTTAAATCAGGCACGCCCACACCAATAATAAAAGTATGATATTTATTCTCGTGAGTAAGATCTATGACTATGACCAACGTTTCACCTTTCACCCAAGAGGATAACGCGATCCTTGACCGAATCCTCGAATCGCGGCGTTCCGTGAGATTGTTCGCGCCCGATGTTCCGTCAAAAGAGCATATCCTAAAAATCATACGGGCGGGGTTGCTCGCTCCCTATGCGGCGCAGGCTGTTTCTGGGCAAGATTTCCGTCAGTTTTTCGTATTCCAAAAGGGTAGCCCCAAACTTGCAGAACTTGCGGCCCTAGCGAAGCGTCACGTTAAACGTATGGCGGAACAACTGTACAAAGAACTAGCGGCCAACCCATCGTTGAAAGAAAAAGGCACGGGGTTTGTAAAAAGACTTGAGCAACTCGAAGAGACGGGCGTACCAGGCATCGGCACCGCTCCTTACTTCATCGTCGTAGCAGAACGGAGAGGCATCCCGCCTGCAGAACAGCAATCACTCGCTCACTGTCTTGAAAACATGTGGCTGAAGGCAACCGCTCTGGGCCTGGGATTTCAGCTCGTGTCAGTGACTGCTCAGATGGGGCAGGATAGCGAGTTTTGTTCAGTACTTGGAATACCGCACGGTGAATTTGGGACAAACGGATGTGCGATCGGTTATCCGGTAGAGCGCCTCCCCCCAGTCGAACGTCCCGACGCGAGCGCGGTAACCAAATGGATCGATTAACGTAACGCTTCCTATCCGCGAAAAGGCTTTGGCTGGTTCGAGAGCAGGATCGTTCAGCGAC
>PLGY01000050.1 GCA_003139855.1 Candidatus Methanoflorens stordalenmirensis | reverse complement strand
AGGATAGCATAGCGTGTTCCTTCTGACCTTTCCTTATCTCCTAGCTCATTTCAATGCCTGAGAGCGATAAATACGGCCTTTCGGTGTTAGTATCAGACCGCAGCCTTTAAATGGCTTCATCAGGGTACTACACGTGGGGCAGGCTAAAACCCGCCCAAAAAAGAAAGAGGTGCAGATATGNNGGGCACAGCTACAAGGAAAATGGCAGTAAGGAAAATGGCTGCCGTTCTAGTAGTAGCGGCGGTTGCTTTTTCAGTCTTCGGCGTAGTGGGCGCAGTCGCACAAATGTCGTCAAGCTCAACGGCGACGGCAACGCCGATGGCAACGACTACGACTGCTTCGGTGGCGCAAGGTTGCTCCGCAAAAGCTCCCACGACATCGTCGACCACGACACCAACAACAGGATGCTCCGCAACGACGACACCAACAACAGGATGCTCCGCAACGACGACACCAACAACAGGGTGTTCGGCAACGACGACACCAACAACAGGATGCTCCGCAACNNTCAACCACAGGGTGTTCGGCAACATAAAGGCGTAACTGGATACGTTATTTCCGGAATGAAGAGTTCTGGAAAGGCGACGAACCACGCAGAATACGCGCAGATGTTTCCCCTTTGTGCCGAAAAGAGGCTCAGCGCTGAGCGGGCGATTGTTATTAACGTGCCAGCAGCCGGTCGTCGGCTGCGCATCGTGCGCAAAAATCGGACGGGGCAACCAGGGAATAACCTGGCTTTTTCTTTTTCTGTGTGTGTTGCAGTTCAGGGCTCATAAATCAAAGGCAATCGAAAAAGAAAGAACGATGGAGGCTCTAGTGCTCTCCAACCTCTCTTTCTTTACACGCAGTGGCGTGCTAAAACGCTTGGGAACTGCACGGGCGCGCCTAGCTCAGATTTTTAAGCTCACGCCGCTCCAGTACTTCATATAAATGTCGTAAACTGAATCAGGGAGCGGGTGTTTGTAGTGTTTCCAGTCGATGCCACCCACGCCGTGGGTTAGCACGTACGCCCGGTTCGATGAATCCCACCCGATCACGCCTCCGTGCTGCTCCGTGAACTTGCGAAGATCACTGAGTACAAAATACCCACTACAGCGACTGAGCGGTATTTCGTTCCCTGCTTGCCGCGACTTCCAGAGCCATTGGTTGAGCGCAGAGAGTGGAAACATAATCTCGTTACCTTTTTTCCGTCGAGAAGCGGTTCGACGGCTTCGATAACGCGCAGGTGCAGCGGTACATAGTGAGCCATGCGGATCTTGTCCTGATCTGCCGATACGTAGTGTGGGCTCTCTCGATCTGAATTTCAATGCCTTCTCAAACTGCCCTGCTGTAATTCTGCCGATCGTTGCATATGGGCGCTGGCCTGTAAAAGCCCCAAATATGATTAAAGCGTTATACGCGACGTAGTGTCGCTCGTCGAGTTCGCCTCGCGTAAATCTCACTTTGAGAAATGCAAGAACGTTCTGCACGTCTTCAATGGTCACGATGCGTACTATCACCAGCTTACGCGTTTTTACAGCTTTTGGCAACTCTAGGAACAGTCTAAAGGATTCATAACGGGCGTCAAGCCTCTTCAGCGTAATATCTATTAAAATAAGGATTATAGAGGTACTGCTATGTCTCAACTCGAAAAACAAAAGACGATGCGAACGATCACGCTTGAAGAGCACTACGCGACCCCGGCATTCCTAGAAGGGCCAGGCCGCCAACTCAAGGACGCAGCACACGCGGCTCACGCTCATCCCCCAGAGGCGTGGGACATTGCTCAGGTTATCGATCAATTATCCGATCTCGACGGCCGCCGAATAGCGGACATGGATGCTGCCGGGATCGACGTGCAGGTCCTCTCGCTGACCTCTCCCGGCCTAGAGCAACTCGATGCGGCCGAAGCCGTGGCCCTCGCCCGTGACACGAACGACCGTCTCGCGGAGGCGGTGCGGCGACATCCAAGCCGTCTCGCCGGGTTCGCCGCGCTACCGACCGCGGCTCCGGACACCGCCGCTGACGAACTGGAACGTACGGTCCGTGAACACAGCTTCAAAGGGGCATGTATTAACGGCCACGTCCGGGGCCGCTACCTCGACGACCCGTTCTTCTGGCCGATCCTTGAGCGCGCGGAATCCCTCCAGGTCCCGCTCACCCTCCATCCGACGTTCCCTCCGCAGGCGGTGATCTCGGCCTCCTACACAGGGAACTTCGCGCCAGAGGTAACGCGCGGGCTGGCTATGGCGGCCTGGGGATGGCACATCGAAACCGCGATCCACGTCCTGCGCCTCATCCTCGGCGGAGCGTTCGACCGGTACCCAGACTTGCAGCTGATCATCGGCCACTTGGGCGAAACGCTTCCGTTCATGCTGCCCCGACTCGATCGTGGGTTGCCTCCGCAGATGACGAAACTAGATCGCCCGATTAGCGCCTACCTCCGTGAGAACGTCCATTATACGTTCAGTGGCCTTAACTACACCGCAACGTTCCTCGACCTGTTGCTTGAGGTCGGTGTCGACCGGATCATGTTCTCAGCCGACTATCCCTATAGCTCGATGGTGGAGGCACGCACTTTCCTCGATCAGCTCCCGGTGAGCCCCGCCGACAAAATGCGGATCGCGCACGGCAACGCGGAGCGCCTTCTGCGACTGTGACTGGCCGGAAGGCCGTGCACGACCCCTGCTGCCAGGCGCGGCGTGGCAAAGAGGTGTTCTAATCGCCTACTTCACCACACTCCTGAATTGAAATAACGTGGCCCCTACCGTCACTGCCGCGAACACCGCTATAACTGCATACGCAGCCAGAATCGTGCTCCAAACGAATCCTGTGGACATCAATACCCTGACCGCGTTGACCACGTAACTAAACGGGTTGACATTCGAAAAGGCCTGCGCCCAGCCCGGTAGGAACTCGTATGGCACGAACGCTGTGCTCACAAACGCAAGAGGGAATGTAACCACAAGATCTAAACTTGCGACTGCTTGCGAACTCTTTGTGGTCACTCCGATTGCCATCGTCAGCCCTGACATAGCCAACGCAAAGAAGGCGGCAGTGAGAAGAATCAGCAGAATTCCAGGGGCGCCTGTTATGACGGTTGCACCAAGAGCGTACGCGAGCACGAGCGTTATAGCAACTGGGAAAAGCACCATAGTCATATCGTGCAGTAACCGACCAAACAGAATGGCGGCCCTGTTCACAGGCGTCACGAGCATCTTTGAAACAAATCCCGAATTGATGTCTTCAACCACGGACTCCCCAGCGCCCCCTGAATCAAACAAGGGGTTCATGATAATGATGCCTGCCACTACGAATTGGACATAGCCGCCGGCAGGGAATCCCGGGAGGTTTCCAAACTGCGTAAATATTTGCGAGAAGAGAACCAGAAACAGCACTGGCAGGGCGAGCGCGCTGAAGATGAGGATCGGGGTCCGGATAGTCTTTTTTAAGGCCCTGATGTAGAGGTGCCACACGTCAAGGAGAGCGTCATACATCGTCTATCACCTCACACGTGTCCTTTCCAAGTATCTACTTTCGACAGTTCTTCTGATCGTATCCGTCTTCCCGTGTGCTGCAGAAAGACGTCATCCAGCGAGGCCGATGTGACGCTGATTGATGTCAAGCGAATCTTGTTCTCGTCAAATAGTCGTACGATATCGGGAACGAGAGCGCTCGCGTTCTTAGCGTATGCCGCCAATCCCGTTTCGGTATCGAGGACTTTGGTAACGCCTTGAATGCCACTGACAATCCGCTTTGATCTGTCTTTTACGCCGCCGTCCCCGTTGGCGAGTGACATCGTGATTGTGTCACCGCCGAGTTGATGCTTCAGCTCAACAGGAGAGCCGCTCACAACAATCTCTCCGTGATCGATTATTGAGAGTCGTTGACAAAGCCTATCGGCTTCTTCCATCTGCTGGGTGGTCAAAAAAACCGTAACACCCTCATCTTGGTTGAGCGTTTCGAGGTGCTCCCATATAGCGACGCGCGATTGCGGATCGAGCCCCGAGGTCGGCTCGTCGAGAAAGAGCACACGTGGTTTGTGTACAAGCGTAGACGCGAGGTCGAGTCGCTTTTTCATCCCTCCGGAGTAGTGTGCCGCCCTCTTGTCAGCGACGTCCGAGAGTTCAACGAGTGTGAGCAGTTCGTCCACGCGTTTTTTGAGGGCGTTACCGTGCAACCGCTGGAGATGCCCCTGAAGGGTGAGGTTCTCCCGGCCCGTCAGGTCCCCATCCAGGATAGTATCCTGGCGTTGGACGCCGATCACTTTGCGTATCTCGCGGGCATCTTTGTCGACATCGTAGCCGGCAACGGTCGCAGAACCAGAGGTTTTCTTCAGCAGTGTCGTGAGAACCTGGATCGTCGTGCTCTTTCCCGCACCGTTCGGGCCGAGGAAGCCAAAGAACTCGCCTTCTCTTACACTGAACGAGATCCCATCGACAGCCCGTGTACCCCCTGGATACACTTTGATGAGGTTTTCAACATTGATGATATCTGACACTATAAACCTCCGTCAGTTTTAGCTGCTGGATTCTTTTGGCTTTCTCGGTCGTCTACGAGAATTGTTAGTCGGTCTCTGACATTTTTCAGTTTGTCCATGTTGTGAGCAATCTTGGAGGCGTCCATTCGTTTTACGTCTTCAAGATATGAAATGTAGCTGAGTATTTCTTCAATCATATCATCTGTAGATCGTGGTTGTCGTGTAGGCATGCCGGATGACCATCCAAATTCAAGTTTACCTTTTTCCGTGATTTCGTATCGTCCATCTTCCCGTTTGCTGATGCTTGCTTCCTTATAGAGTTCGCCTAGCAACGGGTAGACTGAGCCTGGCGATGGTCTCCAATCGCCTTGACTCGCTAATTCTATCTGATCCATTATTTCAACGCCATTTTTTGGGGCCTGTTGAAGTATTGAGAGCACCCATGTTCTGAGCCTTCCTCGTGTGTGGTGGTGATGTCCATGCCCTGGATGCTGCCCGTGTTCTGGGTGATGCCCATGTTCTGGATGCTTTTCACGTTTTGGATGCCGGCCAAACCATGGATGCTGCTCTTGACCATTTTTTTCATACATTCGTATCGCCGATCCGATATCGAATACTCGATACCAATATCGAATAGTCGATAGTCTACATAAACTTTTCGCGGTGGCGGCACACGGACAGCGCTGACTGTCCAGAGGATTTTCCAGATTCGCACGGGTGCAGGACGGGCCTCTACTGCAGTCCTCTGCAGCCGCATCGTGCTCACGTTCCTAGCCAGTTAAGTGACGATTAGGGGTTTAGCTCCTCCATTTCCTTTTTATGCTCGTATGAACTCACTACGTCCAGCCGGACCAACTGCCTGAGGAATAGGTATTCTCCTAGATGAAGCCGTTGCCACCGTGGACATAGACGTCGGTCGTACAACCGGCGGCCATACTACAGCTGCTGCTGGCGACGAGGTCAGGTATACCCCGCCAACTTTTTCCCAGCTGGACCACGAACCATTAGACTCCCATTTATGCCACAAGGCGCCGTCCGTACCTTCTACAAAGACGTCGAGACGATGGGTGCCCGCGTTAGCGGCTGGAGAGAGAGTCCACGATCCGTTTCTTCATCTCACGAGCGGCGCGAGTGATGTCCGGTTGCGCGACAACCGCTGATATAACAGCGATTCCGTCAGCTCCTGCCTCCAGAACCTCCTGGACATTATGCAGCCCGATGCCGCCAATAGCCACGACTGGGACATCAACTGCCCTCTTGATTTGCCTGATTCCGGCGATGCCACAGGTGGCTCCTGCATCGGGTTTTGATGCGGTAGGAAAAACAGGACTTGCCGCGACGTAATCTGCCCCTTGCTGGACTGCGAGAATCGCATCCGCAGCACAACTCACCGAGGCGCCGATAATGAACTCACGGGGAGCGCGAGCGCGTGCCTCATGAACCTGCAGGTCGCTCTGACCTAAGTGAACGCCGTCGGCCCCGCAGGAGAGTGCCACGTCAAGCCAGTCGTTGACCACAAAAAGCACGCTCGCATCCCGCGTCACCTTCCGCATGCGTCGTCCAGTTGCGACGAGATCCTGCTTATCACATTTCTTGTCTCTAAGTTGGATTGCGTCAGCTCCGCCTTCAATTGCGAGCCGCGCGATCTCCTCATGAGAGAGCCCGCCCGCCAGTGTCGGGTCCGTTATCACGTAAAGTTCGTATCCCATGGCTCAGACAGACCGCACCCTCGCTTGCCGGATTACGTCTTCTGGAAGGAGACCTGCGACCTCGTCCATTAACGCCGTCCGGAACGAATACGGCCCCGAAGTCTTTTGTGCGGCCCTCTCACCTGCAATCCCAAATGCAGCCAATGCTGCAGTAGATGATGTCACGTGGTCCGAGCAGACCGCCGCAAAGGCTGCTACTAAGGAAGCCGCCATGCAGCCTGTTCCTGAGAGCTTGCCCATCATTGCATGGCCATTCTCCACTATGGCCGCGCGGATTCCATCTGTGACAATGTCCTTAGCCCCACTAATGACCACGGTAAGGCCTGACTCTCGCGCAAACTCCTTGCCTATGTCCAACGGATCTCCATCGAGACCTCGCGAATCAACTCCGCGGACTCTGCCGCCCGCATTCGCAAGTGCACCGATCTCTCCCGCGTTGCCCTTCAGCACAGAAATTCTGACCCGCTTTATGAGCAATCGTGCGCTCTCTGTCCGCATCCTCGTCGCTCCTGCACCAACCGGGTCTAAAATGACGGGAATACCACAGGAATTGGCGGTGCGTCCAGCTCTTAACATGGAATTAACCTGATTACGCGATAGAGTCCCCAGGTTAAGCACAAGCGCATCCGCCCCTGAAACCATCTCCTCGACTTCTTCGGGCGCCTCTGCCATGACCGGGGCAGCGCCGATCGAAAGCGTGACGTTTGCGCAATCATTGATCGTTACGCTATTGGTAATGTGGTGTATAAGTGGTCGCTTTGCCCGGATCTCGCCGATTAGGCTAGCGAATGTTTGGGGCGTCATGCAGGATCTCTTGAATATCTGTATAACGCGGTATATATCCACTACCTAGCGAATATACGTCCATGTTGCCGAGGCACACCTTTGTCCCAAGTGGGTTTTGTGGTAGCAATACAACGAATGGTAAAAACTGGACTGCCTGCGCCTCTCGTCGTGCAAAGCTCGAGAGCAGTATTCCGAGCCCCTCCGAAACGATCGCAAGCAGGGCGATGACCCCGAATGCCAGGAAAACGTCGCCAACGATGGTGATGTTAAACGGGAGCACGCCAACCGCGAGCAGCACCGCCGACTGGGTGGCACCAATCGCGCCGAACGCAACAGCGTACCCGGTGACCAGCTCGCTCTCCTTTAGCAGGGATGCAAGCAGTCGAAAGAGCGTTCCTGACGTCCGTTCACCAACAAACGCGATGAGCATTCGTCTATCCCCCAACGCGTCTTTTTGGCATTGGAGGCGTGGACAGCCGCAATATTTAAATAAGAACATTCGTATGTGCCCTATACGGGTGATGGAGTTCACCGTAACCGCATAAGGCTAATGACTCCTGCCGAATTCGCACGAAAACGGACGGAGTCACTGTGTATCCTGACGCAACCCCATTGCTTGTTGGCATCACTATTTTACTCGCAAGTTTGATCTCGTTACGGTTAGGCCTCTCAGTGGCCATAATCGAGCTCATCTTGGGCGCTCTTTTTGGAAATCTAGGTGTTATACACGTAGAGAGCTGGATGTCGCTTGTGGCCGGGTTTGGGGGCATCCTTTTGACGTTTCTCGCAGGAACCGAGATCGATACCGACCTGATGAGAGAGAAGTTTACGCAGGCCTTCTCAATCGGTTTCCTCTCCTTTCTGGTGCCGTTCATCGGGGTGTTTCTCTTTGCCTATTTCGGTGCGCAGTGGGGTCTCGAAGCGTCTTTGATTGCGGGAACGGCCCTATCAACCACATCGCTGGCCGTCGTATACTCCGTGCTGATCGAGACCAACCTGTCAGGAACAGACGTCGGCAAGCTACTGATGGCGTCGTGCTTCGTCACTGACATGTCAACGGTCATCGCGCTCACCGTGTTGTTCATCAAGCCGACCGTGTACACCGCCGTCTTCATCGCGGTGTCCGTAGTGGTAATCGTTCTCGCGGCGAAATTCTCCCACGTCGTCTTTGACCATCCGGAGCTGAAAAACAAGGTCATTGAGCCCGAAATAAAATACCTCTTAGTTCTCCTGCTCATATTCATGTATTTTGCCAGTTTAGGTGACGGTCAGGCGGTGTTGCCTGCGTTCCTCCTGGGGCTGTTTATGTCAAAACAGTTTGTAGGGAGCTCTGAGACAAAACGTGTGCGCAATCGGCTACGCACCGTTGCGTATGCGGTAATAACGCCTGTGTTTTTCATCGTCGGAGGAACGAACGTTTCCGTGCCGCTCATCCTCACCGCACTCGGGCTGTTTGTTGCTTTCCTCGCGATTAAATTCTCCGCCAAGTTCGTTGGCGTGTATTTCCTGGCAAAGAAGTACATTCCGCACGGCAGCACCTACACCACCCTCCTAATGAGCACAGGGCTGACCTTCGGCACGATCGCGAGCGTCTTCGGCTTGACTGCGGGATACATCAATCAGGTACAGTATTCGGTGCTGGTGGGCGTCGTGGTAGCAACGGCAGTGATCCCCACTTTCATCGCTCAAAAGTGGTTCATGCCCGTCCACTCTGAAGATGTGGTTGATCTCACCGGAGGTGCGAATGCGACGCAATGAGAGCCGTACCGGGTCACGTTGCTCATCGGCTTACGGGTGAGCTTGCAA
>PLGY01000069.1 GCA_003139855.1 Candidatus Methanoflorens stordalenmirensis | reverse complement strand
GTCATAACGTTGTTGTTGTAGTGAACTTGACAGGTGGGGCAGTACGCGGCTGACACCTGTAATGAAAGCACCGTGAAAACAACTCCGATAAGGACCGTCATCACTATTTGCCTCGGTTTCAATGAATTACCTCCTGTGTCCCCGTAGGGGCGCTGTTGGTATTACCGAGTGAAATCTTTTAGCGTTGTATAAATAGCTTCCCTTTTGCTTCCGTTGTTTCCATTGGAGCAATTGAGCTAAAGATGTTTTTCACCAGAACAAACCGATCGCTGACCAAACTGGCGTTGTAGAACAAAAAGGAAAAAAGAAGGGTTAAAAGAATAACCCTCTTAACGTCTTCTCAAGAACAGGTATATAGCGCCTACCACTATTGCAGGGGCACCCAGTCCGAGCAGTGAAAATTCTGGGACTGTCTGCGTTGAACTAGTTGGCGTTTGAGTTGCTGTAACCACTTGAATCGATGGCTGCGTGGTGGGCTTTGCTGACGTCACAACCTTAGGCGTTGCGACAGCAGTCGGCGTAGCTTTTACAACGGCTGGCGTTGCGACAGGAGTCGGCGTAGCTTTTACAACGGCTGGCGTTGATGAGCCTTCGGCTGCTTGGATGGCTGCGACGATCTGTGCTTCGGTAACCGAGCCCTCAAGGGTCTGCCCTCCTTGAATAACTATCGTCGGTGTCTCAGTAACGTGATTTGCTGCTGCGATTCCAGATCCGGGTGACTGGCTCACGTCATACTGAATGAGTGTGACGCCGGTTTGCGCAGCCGCTTGTTCCATAAGCGGCTTCACCTGTTGGCAGATGCCGCACAGGGGCGACTCGAAGAACAGCACTTGAATGTTGCTTGCTTGGGCCGATGCAACAGAAACTCCNNTTGCTTTTTCATCTATTTTGGCACCTCTTCGTGATGGTTGTCTTCCTTACGTATACTAAACATTGCCGATTTATCTTATAAATAATGATCGATCTCGACCAAATCCAAAAATCAAGCGTGAACTGCGCAGGTCTTATAGAAAGAAAAGAACGCCATATTGGGCACACACTCAGACTGCATCGGATCGATTGAAGAAGTAGTAAGCCGGTATCAGCGGAACGAGGATCGAGGCGATAAGGAAAATCACATTCACTGAATAATTAAGTCCAGAAGTCAGTTTAAAGAAGTCTCCGGCGAGCGACTGGATAGCGACGTTGTGGCTTCCAGGATTGATCCAAACCAATATTTTCGCGTACCCAGGGAACTGAGCGTACGGGATATCTGAGGTGGGGCTTAGATTTATCGCACCTAGTCCGAGGGCGACGCCTGCATAGGTGAGTATCAAGAGCAGGATCCAGACGAATACAGCGCCAAGCAATGAGTCGAGGCTCGTGCGCGTCAAGCTTGAGATCAGGAGTCCTATCGCGATGAAGGACATAACGTACAACAATATGATGCCCATAGAGAGGATCAGATAGCCTACATCGCTCGAGCTTGGAACTGTCCGCGTGGTGATCGATAGACCGATATACAGCACGAGCGTCGTGATAACAAACAGTCCGCCTGCGGCTGCGAGATAAGCAACGAACTTGCCAAAAAGTATCGTTCTGCGCGTAATGGGTCGCACCACGAGCTGTACCAGCGTCCGTGCTGACCGCTCACCGCTCAGAGCGTCGTAGGAAAGCGCAAGCGCTAGTATTGTCAGAACAATTTCACTATATGAATACGACACGCTAATCGCATAGTTGACTGGCTGCGTGGCGGGGTTTGGCGCCCCGCTTATTGGGGCAATCGATCGTGCGACGTCGGCATTGCCGTAGTACGCGCCGACAAGCGCAAGCAATACGAATATGACTCCAAAGATGATGAAGCGCTTCGTCTTCACCGCGGACTCAAAATCCTTTTGCGCGATGACAAGAAACTTGTACGCGGACTCCGTGAACTCACTCAACGCGTTCTTCCTCCCATCTTGCGAACATATGCCTCTTCGAGCGACGGTGACTCGTGCAGGGAACGCAAACGGCCTCCTGCGCGCGTGATTACGTAGTTTACGTCCTCGTTGATGCCAGGGCGGTACTCAAGACTTATCTTGAGTCCTTCGCATTGGATCGATTTGACGCCTTTCACGGATCTTATGGCCTGGAGAATGCGTTCGTTTATGTTGGCGATGTCGGCTTCGAGTTGCACGGTCTTGCCGCGCACGTCCGCCACGAAGTCTTTAGTCGTGGTCGGCGCAGCAACGTGCCCGGCCCTCATTGTTGCCACGACGTCGCATATTTCTGCGATATCTCTAACGTTGTGCGTGGCGAGAAACAGCGTGACGTCATGGACGTTGAGCTCGTGTATGAGCGCCATTATGTCGCGCCTGCCCTGGGGGTCAAGCCCCGTGCTGGGTTCATCGAGAATAAGCAATTCTGGCTCGTTTAGCATCGCTGCAGCGATGCCGAGTCGCTTCCGGTCGCCAAGCGAATAGGCGCGCACGAGGGTTGTTTCCTTACCCTCAAGTCCTGCTAGCTTAAAGAGCTTCTTGATCTTCTCTTCGCGCTCTTCGCGCACGTCCGAGAGATTGGCAAAGAATCTGAGGTTCCTTTCCGCGGAGAAATTGCCGTAGAAGCCTGGGCGCTCAGGCAGGTACCCTATCCTGTGTCGCACCTCATGAAACTGTGCGGGGATCTCGCGATCGAGTGTCTTGATCGTTCCAGCGCTGGGCCGAATGAAATTGAGCAGCATGTTGATGATGCTTGATTTGCCGGCGCCGATCGGTCCAAGAAGCCCGAACGCGGTTCCTTGTGGCACCGTGAAGCTTGCGTCTTCGACGGCAACAACGCTCTTCTTATAACGCTTTGTAAGCCCTTGGACCTCTATTGCGTTCATGATAGCCCACCGCTAAGAGCGGTCGTATGCATGCAAGACCAAATACTATTATATAAACTAGGCGTTTCGGAGCGTGAGCTAGCCTTTCACAGGGCGACGCTCTAACGCATCGGTTCCGCTGAGAGGAAACAAACGGTCTCGAGTTACTCATACTCCTTGAATATCCTGTCGACTGCTTTTGACGTCGCTGCCTCTTCGTCTGCGTAGCGCGTCCGCAGATCGAGCTCGAAAAGGCGCAGTGACCAATCAGTCCTGACAGCCACATATTCTTTGATTAGGGCCGCTGTGCTGTCACCGAGGCTAGCTTGGAGTGACTTAAGCAGGGCGCTCTCCCGCTCTTTCAACTTCTTGATCTCGGCCTCGTACTCCCGTATCAGATCGAGCAAGTCTTCTGCAACTTCCTCCTCAGCGTAGTTTCTATCTTGGATCATAATCTGACGTATAAATTGATTGATTTAAATCCTTTGGGGGATGCGCTGCCGTTCGTTCGACTAGGATGCGGTTCAGGGACTAGCAGTCGTCTCCGTGAAGCGACGTCGTCGCGAGGTGCGAACAACGGATGCCAGCCCCTTGAGACCCGGTTTTGTCGTTTCTGCCTCACACGAATCGCGAATTGCGTAAAATCATATATAAATAGCATCGTCGATGAAGCAATCATGCGTGGAGCCCGGTTTCATCGGCAGGCCTACAAGAAACCGAGGCCCATCAGGCCGAGCTAGGAGGTTGTTATGCGCCTTTTGAAGAAATCTCTCGTGAAGCTTGAGGGTGAAATCACTCTTCTTCCCGAGTCAATCGATGATCTGTGGCATTTGAGGCACCTCGTTGAGAAGGGCGACCTCGTTTTTGCGCTCACCTTTCGAAAAGTTGAAAGCGCGAGCGACAAGTTGCGGCCGGAGAAGACGGAGCGAAAACCCATGCGTCTTGGCGTGCGCGTCGATTCGGTCGAGTTTCATCGGTTTGCCAACCGTCTCCGCATCAGCGGGATCATCGAGTCTGGCCAAGATGTGGGCTCACATCACACTCTAAGTATCGAACCGCTGCGAGACCTTTCGATAACCAAGCGGTGGCGACGAGACCAGATAGATCGCATCAAAAAAGCGATACAGGAATCAAATCGCCCTGAAATCGCCATTGTTACAATTGAGTCAGGACAAGCCCATATTGGCGTGCTGCGGCAGTATGGCATTGAGGAGGTAGCGAGCATAGCGCAAAGCGCCGGTAAGCTGGACGAAAGCTCACAATCGGAGTTCTTTGTGCAGATATACAATCAGTTGCTCAATACAGGTGCTGATGACTACATTGTCGCTGGCCCAGGGTTTATTAAAGACGATTTTGTTCGGTTCGCGACACAGAAGGACAACAGCTTTCCAGATCGGCTGATCGTCGAAAACACAACCTCAGTTGGTATCTCTGGCTTTCAAGAGGTGCTGCGCCGCGGCGCCGTAGATAGACTCATCACGGATGCCCACCTGGTGCGTGAGGCGCGCCTGTTCGACGCCCTGCTTCGGGAGATCGCCGTCAACGGTAAAGCAGCGTACGGAATGGCCGAGGTCGCGAAAGCGCATGAATGGGGCGCGATCGACACGCTACTCATAGGCGACGAGACCTTACGAGGCGAACGGGAAAAGGGAACGGCCATCGACGACCTACTGTCGGCAGTTAGTAATTCGAATGGCCACGTGGTCGTTTTTAGCACCGAGTTCGAGCCGGGAAAGCGCTTAGAGAAACTAGGGGGCATCGCCGCGCTATTGCGGTTCAAATTGCAGGACGGATAACGCGTGTCGACGACCCATCCACATGTTGCGAAGGCCTTTCCGGCTGAGTTAATACTCCTCGCATTTTAGCTGGTAATAGGCCCGGTCATGGTCGCAAGCGGGACACTTTTCCGGAGGTTCTTCACCAACGTGCACGTAGCCGCATTCTCGGCACACCCACTCTACCTTCCGATCCTTCTTGAAGAAGGTGCCTGCTTCCACATGCGCGAGCATTTTTTTGTTTCTCTCTTCGTGGTGAGCTTCGGCAACGCCGATTGCCCGTAGCCTTTTAGCGATTTCAGGTAATCCTTCGTTGTCGGCAACATCAGCGAATTCAGGATACATCGTGGTTGTTTCGTAGTGCTCACCTGCTATTGTCGCTCTGAGATTCGCGGCTGTGTCGCCCAGCGATGTCTCGACGGTAGCTTCTATGCGTATTTCGTCAGCGTTTCTTGCAGCGCCCGCTTTGAGGGCGTTGATCAGCTTGAGATTCCAGCTTGCGTGCTCGCGTTCATTGTCTGCTGTCGTGAGCAACGCGTCGGCGATCTGTTCATAGCCTTCCTTCTTCGCGATCTTGGCGAATGACGTGTACCGATTTCGCGCCATGCTTTCGCCAGCGAAGGCTTTTGCAAGATTTTCCAATGTTCTTTGCATTGCTTTACCTCAGTGCTCTCAATACCAGTGACGCTTATAAACAATTATTGCAGCGACGACTGCAGCCCCTCTCTTCTGACAGAGCGCGGCTTGCAACGGCAGCTAATGTCACGACCATCATTATAGCAAGAGCCCTACAGCCCATAACGCAGGCGTGCAAACCGCTGCTTAGCGTCACCGCGCGATCGCATCAATTGATCGACTCTGGTTCGCGCTCCCATTTTTAAGCTCAACAGGGTCACGTCGGCAATTAGTAAAAAAGATCGAAGCTGCAAAGGCCCCTTTTCGTCGGGGCGTAGGCTACTCTGAAACGTCTACGGTGATTATCCCCGTCTTTAACTGGTGAGCTTCGCTTTCAGAGAGCGCTCTATGCTGAACTCGCGGTGAAATAATAGCGCTGTTACCAAACGGGTCATCAATAACAAGGGTCATCGTTCCTTCGCCCCGTCGCACGGCATCGATCCTCTCAAGCAGTTGGTTCCCGAGCTCGAACTTTGTGGGATCGTCCGACGACCACTTCGTGGCCATTCGGATGACTTCTTGTACTCTGCAGAGCACGCCTTCCACGTTGGAAATAAAAGCTTCTGATGCGGAGCCCGGTTCGATAGTCACACCTAGTTCAGGAATCTGTACGGTGCCGGATGACGACCTGATCACCCGAGTCGCAAAGTCATCGCTGTCAAATTGCAATTGATAGCGTGCGGCTTCGCGTTCGCGAAGTGATATTGTGTCTGCGTACTTGAAACCACACCCGCAGCTCGCACTTACGAGCATAATTTCGCCGAAAAATGGTATCTCGTCGGTATTGAATCTAAAGGTGAGCTCGTGTGCGCATAGAGGGCACGTGCTCATGATCGATGCTTGCTGTGTCATACTCAAAAATGGCGGCCTGATGCGGGCTCGTCGAAACTAATAGGAGCCTGCCCCGAGTTTCTTGCGGTCGATCTTGATCGACATCGGGGTCACAACAATTTGGTCTTCTCCAAGCCCCGCGATATCGCCGTGAATATCCGTTGCTACTTGTCTCAGTTCCTTGACGATTCGGTCGAGGGTGACGCGATCTTGCTTCACGTGGGATATGTCAATGATGACGATGTTGCCTTTATAGACCTCATCTTTTAGTTGCGTGAGATTGCTCACGTTGATTAACTCTGCGACCTTGACGTACGTGCCTGCAGGTTCCTCCTCAAACACCTCTTCGTACTCTCCGAGGTCCAGCTCCAGGTATTCATCTGGTTCTGCATGAGGACGACTCCCAAAAATTCTATCGATCAGACTTTTTTGCGCCATTTAGAACTTTCACCTACAATCGACTTCTTACCATGTTACTATATCTGCATCTTATAGTTTTTGTGCTTGCTCGTTAGAAGTCTCGCGCAGATGCATAGCGCTGCTACCGTTGATATAATTACCTCGGCCCTCAGCGGCAGCGGGAAGCACTATCTGCTCGTTTGAATTGCAAGGACACGAGCTAAGGCGACACATACCAGATCTTGTCGCCCACGTAGTGCACGATCCGCACCGCCTTCCCCTTCCTCGCACGAATCATTTCGACGCCAGGGATGAGCGCCGTTCCGATGCCGAGCGGCTTTTTGTGTCTTTCATCGACCACGACGACCAGATCGTCAGGCTCTATGCTCTCATCGGCATCTACGATACCGGGACTCATAACGTCCGCGCCGTTTCTGATGAATCGCAGGGCGCCCATATCAACGGTGACGAGGTTTTTTCGGGGCTTGAGTTCCGCGGCGCCGCGTACCGTAAAAAAGGGCGTGTTGTTAATGCATAGAGCCACGGGCACCCCGTTCAAAAGAATGAGAGTGCGCTCCGGTGTCTCGAGTACTTCAAGCCTCCCCGCTAACGTGCTCGCGGTGTCGTACGCGCTGAGTGCGGCTACTATGCTCCGTGCCGCGTCTGCCTTCATGAAATGTCGTTGCTTGCCAGCCACCATGCAGACGTTAAAAGGCGCTTAAAGATAAACTTAAGTATCTTATCAGGGAAGAACTACTTACGAGAGGCATGGAATGAGTCAAAGGCCGCTTGATATCTTGAATGAATCCTTGGAAACGCCAGTGATCGTGCGACTCAAAGGGGGCAGAGATTTTAGAGGGGAGCTTCAGGGATATGACGTCCATCTCAATCTTGTTCTCGACAAGGCTGAAGAGCTCAAAGATGGTGAGGCCATAAAAAAGTTTGGCACCATCGTAGTCCGCGGTGACAACGTCGTTTACATCTCACCTTAGAGATGCTCTACGAGGCAACTGAATGACAAAGGGAACTCCTTCGATGGGCAAGCGGCAGAAACGCTCGCACGTGATGTGCAGGCGTTGCGGCTCTGTCTCTTATAACTTCCGCAAAAAAACGTGCGTTCACTGCGGATTTGGTCGCTCTAGGCGGCTTCGGAAGTATAGCTACCTAAATAAGTACTGATTTTATCCTTGAAAGGGACAGGGATGAAAGACAAGTGTGGTGTGTTTGGAATCGCCTTGGATTCCAAAAATGCCGCATTACCTATCTACTACGGTCTTTACGCGCTGCAGCACCGCGGCCAAGAATCGGCCGGTATCGCCACGCACGACTCGGCAATCCACATTGAGCACGGCATGGGCCTCGTGCACGAGGTATTCGACGAACATCGACTCGGGCATCTCAAGGGAACTCGAGGGATCGGTCACGTGCGGTACTCCACCACGGGCCTCAGTAGGGTAGAAAACTGCCAGCCTGCCCTCGTAAACTATCGGGGAGGCACCATTGCCATCGCGCACAATGGTGACATCGTGAACTCTTTTGATATCAGGCAGGCGCTTGAGGCCGAAGGTCGCATTTTTGTGTCAGATTCAGACACTGAGGTCATTGCGCACCTGCTTGTGAAGGAACTCATGCGCTACGACACTATCACTGCCGTTCAAGAGCTGATGAATAAGCTGCGTGGGTCCTACTCGCTTACGCTGCTCGTCAACGATACCGTCATAGGCGTCCGCGACCCATTCGGCATAAAACCGCTCTGCATAGGCAGGTTCGACGATGGCTACGTCTTGTCGAGCGAGAGCGCTGCCATCGACACGCTTGGAGGAGAGCTTCTTAGAGACGTCCGCCCGGGAGAGATTATCGTCCTTCATCCAGACGGGTTCGTGAGCCAAAGGGTTTCAAAAAAGGCCGTGACGGCGCACTGTATGTTCGAGTATGTCTACTTCGCCCGCCCGGATTCGATACTGGACGGATCTTTGATCTACGAGGTGCGGCGCAAAATTGGTCAAACGCTCGCAGAGGGCGATGTTGAGGCAGATATTATCATTCCAGTTCCTGATTCGGGAATCGCTTTTGCTATAGGCTATGCCGAAAAATCTAAACTGCCTTACACCGAGGGTTTGATAAAGAACCGCTACGTGGGTAGGACCTTCATCATGCCCGGCCAGGATCTGCGCGAAACCGCCGTGCGACTGAAGCTGAACGTAATCAAGAAGCACATCGCGGGCAAGCGGGTTGTGATGATCGACGATTCAATTGTGCGCGGAACGACGTCGAGGAAGATCGTCGACATGCTGCGGGCAGCCGGGGCAGAGGAAGTGCACATGCGTATAGGAACGCCGCCAATCGTCTCTCCGTGTTATCTGGGGATCGACATGCCGACGTACGGGGAGCTCATTGCCGCCCGTAAAAGTGTGGACGGCGTAAAACTGATGATTGGTGTTGATTCGCTCAAGTACATCACTCTCGCTGGCCTCATCGACTCTATTGGCCTTCCCCGTGAGAAGCTCTGTCTGGGCTGTCTTACCGGCATGTACCCGATCGAGAGGCCTCTTGAACGGGCGATGCAGCTGAAACTCGATGCGTTCGCTAACAACGCTAAGAAGAAAGGTGACCGTGTTCCTGCTTCTCCGCTGCCATCTCCTTAGGCGCTGACCCAGGGGCGAGGGCCGCTTGAGCAAGCCGCTGTGTTCAGCGTGTTTCAGCCGCCTAAGAACTCGTCTAAAGTATACTCACCTAGGTCTCGCTTCCCGAGGACCATCTCAAACTCGATTGGCGTCAGCATCGGGGCTTTAAAAAGGCTTGCGTCATCTATAGCGATGCGCGGGCAGGCTGTGTTGACGTACGCTTCTGCGGGAAACTGGTAAAGCGTCCAGGGAGTTAGTTCGTTTATCGTTACTGTGTACGCGTCGTAACCGCGCTTTACGGCCTGCTCTACGAGTTCGAAGGCAAGGTCGAGCCGCCGCTGTCCCGTCTTTGTGCCAGCTAGAATGCAAAATGTACGTGCGTCGAGTGCCTTCGTAATGAGGGCATAACGCTGCTTGACGATGAGGTCAGCGTCAGGAATGGAGGTTCTGTGCAGAAACGGATCAGCGGCGACCACCCGCTTGCCAGTTGCCAGCGCCACGCCGAGAGCGTGAAAGGCGCCGCCTCCGATGTAAAGATACTCGTCAACGTCGACGGCGCGCGCAGATGAAAAATTGCAGCCTAAGACCTGGCCGGGGTATTTGATTCTCCCGTCACCCGATCCGATGGAACACTGTAGCCCAGCCGATTCGAGACAACCGCGGACGGAGCCCAACGTATGGACGTGTTGGACGTTCGTCACGATGCCCACCCGGGGGCCTTTAATAAGTCCGAGCGCCTCATTTACGACTGGAATGACGTCGACGTCGCTCCGCACCTCGACGAAATGTACCTTTTGAGCTGCGAGCGCAGGGATCTCCGCGTGACCAAAATGAACTAGCAAGTCCACGTCTCCGTCATAGTCAAGATCGCACGCTCCGTAGCACGGGTTGCCTGAGAGTAACACGGTCACGTCGATCTGTTGCCTGATGCGCTTCGCCACGTCAGGCCCGTAACGCTTCAGCCCTTCAGGAAATTGAAGCTGTATGACACGGGCTTTTTCCCCCTCAACGAGTTCAGCTATTCGCTCAATTTCAAAGTCCATTTCTACGCTTCGTCGGTCAAGCGCGTTCTCGGCACTGGTGTGGGAGTAAATGTGATTACGAGTCAACTTTTACGATTTTCCTTAAGTCGTCGACAAATTGCAGGATCGTCGCTTCATCGATGTGGGGCATAATGACGAGTCGCAATGCGCCGCCCATTACCGATACGCGCCAGCCGCGCGCCGTGAGTCGTAGTGCGACTCGCTGTAGATTAGGCAACTTAAATGCGACGATGTTCATCACAGGCGTCACTACGGGATAGACCCCAAATTCCGCAGCTCTTTCAGCGCACAGGTTGGTCAGCCGCATGCATTCACGCACAATCTCTCTATATCCGTCGAACCCAAGATGCTCGAGCACGGCTAGCGTCGCAGCTACCGCAGCGCCGCTTCGTGTGCCCGTCATGGACCGCTCCACTGAGTAGAACGTGTTCGTGCTCAGGGCGTCGAAATCAGTTGGCTCCTTGAATAGGAGCCCGCCTGACGGTATTGTGCTCATGCCCATTTTGTGCGGATCGACCGCTATCGATCGCACGCCCTCCACTCGGAAGTCAAAACGGTACTTTTTTTCAAGGAATGGGAGAACGAAGCCCCCAAATGCGGCATCAACGTGCAGAATTGCGTCGTTTTCACGCGCCACGCGTGCTAAGGCAGGAATCGGATCAACAACGCCGAGAGCCGTAGAACCGGCGATGCCGACGACGCACGCGGTATTCTCGTCAACGAGCTCCTCGACAGAGCTGATGTCAACGGCATAGCTCTCGTCCAGCCGTGCTTGGCGCACCTCTACTCCGGTAAATTCTCGGGCCTTCTCAAACGACTGATGCGCGGATTCAGGAACAACAATGTTTGGTTTTCGGGCTCCGAAGATCAGCTTGCTCGCTCGCACCGCCTGGATGTTCGACTCGGTGCCGCCTGAAGTGATGTATCCAACGGCGTCAGCAGCGCCAAGGAAAGACCCGAGGATGGCAATGGCGCGCCGTTCGAGCGCGGCCATTTCAGGGAACAGGTTGGGATCGCCTAGGTTCGTGTGGATGTGGTCGATATGTGCCTGGACGGCGGCTGGGTGCGGGTATGTGCACATCGAGCTGAGGACTCGCTCGTAGCCTCTGTTCAACCGCCTTAGTTCCCTAGTATCGTGCATTGCTGAGTCATCAACTGAACGAAGCGGCTCTAGTCTTCGTTCGTCAGATCTCGTGAAGCCTCAAGGATGATGCGCATCTCGGTTCGCGCTACTGCTTCCCTGACGCGTTCGACTGCGTCAATGTTCGATGAAATGCTGCTAATGCCCATACGCACCAGTTTCTCCGCCATTTTCGGATTTGAGCCTGCTTGGCCGCATATTGATGTGACAACGCCCGCTCTGTTGCAGCACTGAATAACGTAGTCTATCAGCTTTAGTACTGCGGGATGCTGCTCGTTGTACAGGGCGGCGACGTTTTCGTTGTTACGATCGACTGCGAGGGTATATTGGGTGAGATCATTCGTCCCGAACGAGACGAAATCGATTCCCTCGGCGATAAGGTCTTCAATAATGAGCGCCGATGCTGGAATCTCGATCATGATACCGACGTCTACCTTTTCAAAATCAATGCCTATTTCTGCGATCTTCTCTTTCGCTGCTTGCACTTCGTCCTGGTGTTGAACGAGGGGCAGCATGATGCCGATGTTCGTATAGCCGTCATCGATAAGGTTCTTGAACGTCTGGAGCTGCATCTTGAAGACGTCAACTTCACGGAGATCGCGCCGTATGCCGCGCCAGCCGAGCATCGGGTTCGGCTCGATCGGCTCATCCTCCCCACCTTCCATTTGCCGGAACTCGTCGGTAGGGGCGTCCATGGTGCGCACCCACACGGGTCGCGGGAAGAACGCGGCGACCACTGTTCGGATGCCTTTTTCGAGCTCATTAATGAACGCGTCTTTTTCGTTGTGCTCGATGTACCAGTGCGGGTGTTTGCCCATCCCGAGGATCATGTGTTCGACCCGTAAGAGTCCGACGCCATCAGCTCCGGTCGCAACGGCTCGTTCTGTGGCCTGTGCAATTGAAACGTTGACCTTGACTTCGGTGGCAGTGATGGGTTTTGCCGCGCTTACGGTAACCATTCCCGCGGCGGGCGCCGCCGCTTCAGCCCGTTCAAGTCGTCCCGAGAAGATAAGCCCCCTCTCGCCGTCAACGGTGATAAGCATGCCATCAGTGAGCTTCTTCGTGGCCTCCTTCGTTCCCACCACAGCGGGTACCCCGAGTTCTCTCGAAACGATGGCTGCGTGACTGGTCAACCCGCCTTCGTCTGTAACGATCGCCGCTGCCCTTTGCATCGCGGGAACCATGTCTGGGGAGGTCATCGCGGTAACGAGGATGTCCCCGTCCAGAACTCTATCGAGCTCGTCCACGCTTCTAATGATTTTAACTTCGCCAGACGCTTGGCCAGGAGATGCCCCGAGGCCTTCGAGCAACTTCTCTGGCTCGCCTGCTGTGCTCGTCTGTTTTGCTGCGTCTCTTTTCCTAATCGTCGTCACCGGTCTCGATTGCACGATGTACACTGCGCCCTTTTCGATCGCCCATTCGATGTCTTGAGGGCTGTCGTAATGCTCTTCGATGAGCTCGCCTAGGTCGAGAATGGTATACAGCTCGGCGTCGCTAAGGACTCTTTTGTTCTGTAGGTCTGCAGGGACGTCCTTGGTAATCGTAGCTCCCGTTTTTTGGTCCTTTACAACCATAATTGTCTTGCTGGCGACATTTGCTTTGATTTGACGCGTCTTCCGATCGATCAGGTACGTGTCCGGCGACACGGAGCCTGACACGATAGCTTCTCCGAGACCCCAAGACCCCTCGATAATCGCTTCTGGCGCACCGGTCGTCGGGTTACACGTGAACATGACTCCTGACCTGTCTGCGTTGACCATCTTCTGGACGACGGCGGATATATTCACCGACTCGTGCTCAAAACCTTGCTTGACGCGGTAGAAAATTGCCCGAGCCCCGTACAGGGATGCCCAGCATTTTTGAACTGCGACGACCACGTCGTTGGCGCCTCGCACGTTGAGAAATGTCTCCTGTTGCCCTGCAAAGCTCGCTTCGGGCATGTCTTCGGCCGTAGCGCTCGATCGCACGGCTACCAAAGGCTCACCCCCTTCCCTCTTAGCCAGCTCGTTGTAGGCACTCACGATGTCGCTGCGCATGTGCTGCGGCATCTTCGTCTTTAGCACGAGCTTCTTGGCGCTAGCGGCGACCGCTTCCAGTTCCTTTGCATCGTCGACGTTCACGCGGAGCGTGGCAAAAAGTTGCGATGCGATGCCCGTTTCGTCTAAAAAGCGTCGAAACGCTTGCGCGGTGACAGCGAAACCCCGCGGCACAGGAATTTCCGCGCTTATCATCTCTCCGAGGCTTGCCCCTTTTCCGCCCACGGAAGGAACGTCTTCAATGCGGACGTCCTCAAGCCAGACGACAGTTGGATTATCTTTCATGCTCGGTATCCTTTGCAGTTTATCACTGCTACTTGCGGCAGTAATTACATAAGCCTTTCCGACCAAAACTAGAAATACGCTTTCGACGTGTAGGTAATGCGAAAAGCGTTGACGCGCTCTGNNTTATCTCAAGCCGGTGTCGACCTGCTCAAAAGAGACAACCACGTCGACGTGAGGCCAGATCTTTCGCCAGAACAGTTTATCCGCATCGTCAGCGACTACGATGCGCTTATTGTCAGAAGTGGCACACAGGTGACGAAAGAGGTCATCGAAGCATCAAACCTGAAAGTGATCGGACGCGCGGGCGTAGGCGTAGACAACATCGACGTTGACGCTGCGTCGGCGAAGGGCATTATCGTCATAAACGCGCCTGAAGGCAACATGATCTCTGCTGCAGAGCATACTATAAGCATGATGATGGCGCTTTCGCGCAGCATCCCGCAGGCAAACGCTTCAGTCAGGAAGGGCGAGTGGAACCGCTCGCGGTTTCTCGGGGTCGAAGTCTTCGGCAAGACGCTCGGCGTTCTCGGGCTCGGACGCATCGGGGCCGAAGTGGCAAAGCGGATGCGTGCGCTCGGTATGAACGTCATTGTATACGACCCATTTATTACCGTAGATCGCGCTAAGGAGCTCCGCGTTGACCTGGCATCGTTTGATGAAGTTCTCGCCAAATCGGACTTTATCACCGTTCATACGCCATTGACCAAGGACACGCACCACTTGATCGGCGCCAAAGAGATCGCGAAAATGCGCGACGGCGTCCGTATTTTGAACGTTGCGCGCGGTGGCATCATCGACGAAGAAGCGCTATACGAGGGCCTTAAAACCGGCAAGATCGCCGGAGCAGCGCTAGATGTCTTTGAACAAGAGCCCCCCACGGGAAGTCCGCTCCTCTCGCTCGACAACTGCGTCTTGACGCCGCACCTCGGCGCTTCGACCGTCGAGGCGCAGATCAATGTGGCCGTCTCTATTGCAGAGCAGACGCTCGGCGCGCTCAAGGGCGAACCCGTCCGAAATGCGATTAACGTGCCGATACGTGCGGAGACGTTTGGGGCGGTGCGGAGCTATATGCCGCTTTCGGAGCAGCTCGGCAAGTTCTGCATTCAGCTCGTCGAGGGGCAGATCCAAGGCATTGGCGTCACGTATACCGGCGAGGTTGGTCAGTGCGACGTTCACCCGCTAACTGTTGCCGTGCTCAAAGGCGTCCTTGACCACGTGCTACAATCGCCAGTCAATCTTGTCAACGCAGAAATATTTGCCAAGAAGCGGGGCATTCGGATTACCGAGACGAAGACCGAAAAGCTCGAAGACTTTCAGAGCCTGATAACGGTCAAAATAAACAGCGACAAAGGGGATTGGTCGGTGTCGGGAACCCTCTTCCTGGGGGATCAACCACGGATAGTCAAGATCGGCAACTATCACGTCGACGCAGAGACGCAAGGATGTATGCTGATTACATCTCACATCGACAAGCCCGGTGTCATCGGCGAGGTTGGCACGCTACTCGGTAATAACAACATCAACATCGCCGGCATGAACGTCGGCCGCGACAAAGTTAGGGGCGGCGCGGTAATGGTGCTCGCGCTCGACGATCCTATTCAAGATGCGGTCTTGGAGGAGATCCGCGAGATCGACGGGATTTCGGTAGCTACAGCTGTCGTGCTGTGACCCTATAAATTCTCCGTGTGCTGTGGCGCTAATGCGGGTTCGTGTAGCGCTTGTTAGCGCTTTTTCTTCTTGCCGCTCTTCTTACGGGCTTTGCTCTGGGCTTTTCGCCTCACTTGTGGTTGCGCGGCAGGATGTTGGGTCGATTTTTCGACGACGTCAACGAATGGTTCGCGTTTCTCGCCTTCTTCGAAGAGAGGTCGCCTGGACCGGGCCTTTCGCTTTTTCTCCTCGCCAGTGAACTCTTCAAGTGCTTCGATCGGTGCGGGAACGGCGCGCTTGACCGCCGTTTTTCTATCTTTGGGGCCTTTGCGCTGTCGTGTTATCGGCGTTTCGAGCGGGACGAACAGCCACAGCGCTACAACGAGAACGGTAAAAATAATGAGAATGACGATTGCGGTCGGATCGACACTGTTCAAGACGGGCAGAAAGAACAGGGCGACGATGATTGCCGAGGGGATTCCGGCAAAGATTCCGATATACAACAGAGCCGTCATCAACTTCTGCGTTTTCATTCGTGTCACACAAGTTTCATCAGCCGCGCCCTTGGCGCACGGCGGGCTGATACTAGCTGTGCCGGATGTTCTACTAATCTCTTTTGATTGCTGCAAGCGCCCGACAGAGTTAGCTTTATGGACTTCACCCTGTTGCTTCTTTCCTCTATGAGCCGAAGCTCACGCACTTCGCATTGTGATCCGTGCGTCGCAGTCGAGCGCGTCTAAGATGCGATTAGCGATGTTGGTCCCCTTTGTCACCTTTATCTCACCACCTCGCCCGATAGTAGCCGTGAAGAGATACTCATCATCGATCAACACATCTACGATGTCGCCCGGCATGGCATCCGACGTCGCAATCACGTGGCGGTCGGTGACTTCAACGTCGGCCTGTGCCGCAGCTTTTTGGCGGGATCCCTTTTCACGATTTTTGGCCTTCTTTCGTGGCTCTTCCGTCGTCTGCAGAACGTCAATGTCAATTCCCAGCACGTCTTCAACTTTTTCGATATTTTTGCCTCCTTTGCCGATCACGTGCGATATGTCCTTGTCACTCACATAGACGTTGGCACGAGTGTCGGAGAGGATCTCGACGCTGACCGGCTCTTTAGCATATCTGTCGATCTCCTTCTCAATTTCTCGGGCGGCGAATTTCCACGTTGGTTTCGCTTTGCCTCTTTCCTGCGGGCCTACTGCCATAACAACGACCTGCCTGCTGAAGAGGTAAATCTCATGCTCGACCTTGTTCGTCTCAAAGTTCCTGACCTCGATGACTGGCCGTGCAAGATCTGCCTCGGTCATTCCCGATGGCACTTTTACGGCAAAATGGACGTCATATACGGACTCAATCTCACCTTTCTTCAGGAATATGATCGTGTCAACGACCTGAGGAATAATGCCAAATTCGACGCGGCCTATCAAGCGCTGAAGCGCATCGATCCCGCGCGTTGTATGTACGACGCCTACCATGCCCACGCCTGCGAGGCGCATGTCGGCGAACGTCCTGAAGTCGCTGGTCTTGCGAACCTCGTCATAAATCGTGTAGTCGGGCCTCACTAGCAGCAGAATGTCGGCTGTCTTGGCCATGTCGCCTTCTAGCGCGGAGTACTGCGTAATGTTGTCCGGAACCTGCAAATCACGCGGACTTTCCATCGTCTTGACGATAAACTCTTGACCAGCAAGAAACTCCGCGACGCTTTGCGCTAACGTCGATTTACCTGATCCCGGGGGGCCTGCGATCATTATTCCTCTCGTCGATTCGCTCAGCCGACTCTTTAGCTCGTCGGCGAATTTGTAGTCGTCGAGTTTCACCGTCGCTATCGGGCGCACCGCGGTTATTTCGATTCCATCAGAAAACGGGGGTCGAGCAATGGCGATTCGTAGCGAGCCGAGCTGAACAATCGTAGCGCCACGGCGTTCAAGTTCAATAAAACCGTCAGAGCGTGACTTGGCTTGTTCAATGACGTCTGTAGCAATAGCGCGAATCTCCTTTTCACTCATCCGCGTCTTTCGTATATTGACCAATCGGAGGTCGCTTATCGAACCACGTTTCGCCCGCGGTGGCACGTCCTCTTTTAAAAACACCGACATAGTATCGCGCGTGAAGAACCGCTGCAACAACAGCGGCCGTTCTGCTTTTTTTTCAGGATAGAGATACGTGACGTCCAAGCCTTTAGCGCGCGCGACCTCGCTTTGGACGATATCGCTCGTGATGAACGTTGCTCCATTCTCGACCGCGACGGTTCGTATCATCGCGTCAATCTCCCCGACTGAGGCAAGCTTGATCTCCTCAGCGGTGGGTCGCCTTCCGACATAGAGCAAGTCGACTTGACCCGAGCGTTTTCGCTCGTCGAGCGCCTTAAGCTCATTTAGTCCTTTGAAGCCGATCTCGCGTCCTTGATTCGCCTGGGCTTCGAGCTCGGAGATCACCGCTTCTGGGATGATGATAGTCGCTCCGCGAAGTTCGCCGTCGTCTAAGAGCTTCGTGATCCTACCATCGATCAACACGCTTGTGTCGGGAACGTACTTGGCTGTCATTTCATCACACGTGTACGATAGTACTGAAGTCCGTCATATTAATCCTGCGCTCGTGCGCTGGCTGTGAACCCTTGACCCTATCGACGGAAAGGAGCGCTCTACGCGTTCTTAAGGGCCACGATTTCGTTTACGCTTTCAAGTTTCCATATAAGGCTTAGGTTCTCGTTCACGATAGATTCGAGAGGCTCAGCGGGTGAATGGCCGAGGGCAGCAACGACGTTGCTTGAGAGTTCTTTTGTCGTTATCATATTAACGAACTGTTGTCGGACACGCCGACCGTCTGTGCGATCGGTAACTTCAGCAAGCCGGCCCAGTAGAGTGACGAAGGTATAGGAAGACATGTCTTTGCTGAACCATTCGATCTCGACCGCGACGTTTGGATTCTGGCTGAAGTACTGAATCTTTTTTCCGTACCTGGTCGAGAGAAAATAGAGGTAATGCCCGTCGAAAACATAGAGAAAAGGTGCCACATAAGGATACGCGTCGCCCTTGAAGGCGATCCTGCTCACGTAATTCTCGCTGATTAGTCTATCGTACTCTTCTTTTTTCATATGAGGGATCTTAAGAAGGTCCATTTTTATCACCAGTCTGATCTAAGAGCTTCTGCTTTATTACGGTTATTTTGATGAAAAATCCGGGCCGACCTTGAACGATTGGACGCTATATCTTGATTCTTTTAGTGCTTTTAGAATGGCGAGCGTGATTGTGGTCTTGCCTATCCCGCTCTGAGTTCCGGCGATGAGAAGGCCCTTCATCATCCGTCAATGCAGGATACGTGTTAATAAATATGCCTTATCACCGTGCAGTGCGCGTAGTGCGATAAAACGACCAACGCACGCACAGAAGCAAAAAAACAGAAGCGGGTGATTTCGGGAGACCCACACCGTTAACCCAACGCTATGTCAGAAAAAAGCGGGACGCATCGGTCCCCAAAACAATACGCCTATTCACTTTCCTTTTCAAAAAAGGATTTGTCGACGCCGCACGCTGGACACACCCAGTCCTCGGGAAGTTCATCAAACGGAACGCCCTCAACTTCTTCATCGTAGACCCATTCACAAATACCGCAAATCCATTTTGCCAACTAGTATCACCGTTCCCTATTTTTGTGGTTGGAACGTAAATAATTTCTCCAGCTGTGCTTTGACCAACGCCGGCGTCCGAATGCATCTTCGTCACCGGGGTGCATTCTGTAGTAATTTTAGAAGTACACCCTAACATCATCCATCGATTTCGGTGCCGTTTATCAAACGTTAAGGCCTTAGAACGACGGAGGCGTGTCTCTTTTGCGAACGCTTATCTCGTTTGACGGAGCATGTTCGCCCGTGCCAATCCGTGTCTCATCTGCGATCGAAATAAGCGCCACATCACAGCTTGTTTGGGGGGTGTTCACGGACATACATCGCTGGAGCGATTGGAATCCGCTCATCATCGAGGTGACTAGCGTATCGGGAGGCACTATATGGGCGCCTGGAGGCGCCTTTGTTATGCGATACAAAAGTGAGTTCACGCCGATACAGGCGATTACTCGCTCGTTCGTACAGCAGGTCCTGCCGGGAAGGAGGATTGTGTTAAGTGGCGATGTATTCGGTTCGAGAGGGACCATAACGTATAATTTCACCTCGTCTGGTCCAAAGACCATCGTATCTGCCACAGAAGTGTTTGCTGAGGCTGATTCCGATTATCGCAACTATGTGATTAGCAGCAGTACGCAGCGACTTTTGACGGCGTTGCTGCGCGGGTTGAAAAACCATATCGAGAACATGGGGCATAAAGCCCGCGTGGGGCATATCTGACCTGTTCACTCAATTTGCTCTCTCTTCTGTCAGGATGACGTTGTAGGGCCAGAAGTGCCTTTTTTGGCAAGAACGGATCAACGAAGAGACCGGCGAAGCTTGCCTCGTCACGAAGACTGTGGAGCAAACTGAGCGGCCGAACATTTGCTAGGTGCAGGCGTTGTCGCCCCATCACAATAAGGTGAGTTGAGAACGATCAGACAAGAAAATTAGATGCGGATGCCGGGTCGGCCTTTGCTCTTACGCTTGTTGTTGTACTTCTTGTCCTCAGCCACAATTCGCGCTATTTCTTCCTCGTCGCGGGGAAGCTTCAAAACAAAAGACCCGTGGCACGGCTTTACGTACGTGAGCATGATGTAGTTGGGACCCACGCCAACGGGCACAGGTGGAACTCCGATTAACCGTCGGTCATAGACCTTGAATCCAGGTCCGACGTAATACACTTTTGGAGCGTGTTCGGCGATGTAGCGTAACGTATCTTTGAACGCCGCATTCTTGAGCAAAATCTCATAATCCATTTGTTCGATACAGCCAGCCACTTTTCTTCCCTCAAAAATATGCTTTAATTGAACGGCGACCGAGCTTGCGATCCTTGCATGCAAGGAACTTTTTGTAAGTCTAATTCCGTTCTGATTAGGGAGTATGTAATAGACTAGCCAACTTCTTCTGAGTGCTGGCGATCCACACTCGCCCTCCGAGCACGCTTGAGCAGCTTGTTGGAGCGCTTATGTGAGTTCCAGGACTTCTTGAAGTCGCACTCGATTGAACCCGACGATTACGGTGTCGCCTACGACGATGACGGGAAACGAATAACCTCCGGTTAGTCGATACACTTCGCGCAAAACCTCTGTGCGCTTTTCGCCAGTTAGCAAATCGACGTCAACATACTCAAATTCTACGTTGTTGTCCGCGAGAAATTCCTTGGTCATGCGACAGTGCGGACACGTACTGAGAGTATAAGCCTTAACCTTCACGCTCTATCCTTTCATTTGGCTGCTATTTAAGGGTTATGAAGACGTCAACGTGGCGACCGCTCGTTCGTCGTCAGGCGCCACCCCCCCAAAAAAATAGATCGCGGAAAAAAGGTGGAACCGCGTGCAGGGGACTGAAAGGAAGCGCGTGTTTCGAGATCCTTTAGGTGTGGCACCGCAGTCAGATGCGGCATACATGGGGTGTTTGCCGCAGGGTTCATAAAGTCGCGGGGCAATAACTTCTCGTGAGTTGTGCCTACAACACAGACGTGGGAGTCGGATATGCACGAGTTCACGCGCGCGAGTCGCTTGCTTAACCAGGTCAGGGTCGGAACGAGCGGGTGGAGCTACGACGACTGGGTGGGCCCCTTTTATCAGTCCGACGAAAAGCCGAAATGGCTTGACTTCTATGCCAACCTCTTTCCAACGGTGGAGATAAATAGCACGTACTATCGCATCCCTAACCAGAAGCTCACCGATATCTGGATCGAGAAGGGCCTGAAGTACGAGAGCTTCGAATACTCGCTCAAGTTCCCACGTTTCTATGAGCTTGAAGATCTTCACGAATTGGCCTCGGAATTTGAGAACACCGTTGTTTCGCCAATTAGTCAAAACCAGCTGCTCGGCGCCATTCTCATCCAGCTTACGCCCTACGTTAAGCGCATTGAGCATGGTTACAGGACAGACAACTTGGAGAAGCTTGATGCGCTTCTGGCCGCGCTTCATACAGACGAATATGCTTATTTCGTCGAGTTTCGACACGCCTCATGGCTTGACAGCATGCGGCTTGATTTTGAGCCAGGAACGAAAGCCATGCTCGAACGCAACAATGTCAAGCCGTGCATCGTCGACGGGCCGTCGTTTCCGACCGTGATTGCGGATTCGGCCGTAAAAACCGGTGCGTACGTACGGTTGCACGGCAGAAACGCGGAAGAGTGGTTTAAACGGCACAGGGGGGATGATCCCGACCGGTCGCAACGCTATGATTACAGCTACACCGAGCAGGAGTTAGTGCCGTGGAAAGAACGGATTACGAAGATCAAAACCGACCTTGGCGGCACAGAGCCAGTCTGGGTGTACTTCAACAACCATCCTCGCGGCAACGCCCCGCGTAATGCGCTAATGCTCATGCAGCTCCTCGGAATCGGCCAATCTGCGGTTGATACGGAGGAAACGGCAAAACGCCCCAGTCCGACCACGCTTCAGGATTGGGCGTACCGCTGATGGCACCCCTGGGGCTGGTCGTCCTCTATAGCTCTGATTCAGCCTTTTGCTCTTTTACGCTTGTGGGCAGGTCGTCGTACGTGTCGTAGACCGCGCTTGCCCCCTCTGAAACGACGACGAACTTGGCATCTTCGGTTCGGAAGATCACTCCATCAGCGAGGTCTGTTTCGCTAACTACTGCGGCTATGGCGTTTTTCGGCTTGCAGCGGTACTCCTGCACGTCGATGCCTGTCTTCTTCTTGACCACGAATTTCTTGGTCACGTTCTCGCCTCCTTCGGTGTTTCTACATCTCCCTTCGCTGAGCTAAGAAAATACTCAACACGAATGCGACGATAAAGTACACCGCCATGACGATGAGGCTCAGTCGTACCTCAGGATAGTATTGCGCAAGCGAATACGTTTGCACGCCAACGCCAGAGGCTCCTGGGGCGGCAGTCGTGAAGATCTTATCAGTCGGGTACGGGTTGTCGAAAATGTACTGCGAAATTCCGTTTGCGAAGGTAATGGAGAACCACGGCTTGAACTTCGCGACTGAACCCACGGCATCGATAATCGGCAGTATAAGAAAGAAGGTGAAGAACGTCAGGACGAGCGAGTACACCGAACTGCGCATTATGGCGCTGAAGAGATAGGCGATCGCAAGGATGGCGAACAAGTACACGAGCGAGTACGCAAATGACAACCCGGTATTAGCCGGGATGCTGCCATCGATGACGCGCACCGACACAACCGCAATCACGTAATAGAGCGCGATAGCACCTACAGAAACGAGCGCGCTTGCAATGAACTTACCGACAAATATTGCCGTCTTCCTGATCGGGTTTGGAAACAGGAAGTACCCGGTTTTGGATTCGTATTCGGAAACGATCGCGTCAGCACCAAAAAAGGTTGCGCTCAGTATAGAGAGGATGCCCAGGAACGAGAGGACGTTCACCGTAAACTGTGTTGGGTCTTTGGGATATTGGGCGCCGATCGCCGGAGGGACGATCAGAAAAATGGCGCTAATAATAATCGTCAGCAGAACGATCGCGAGCAATCGTCGCCCGCGAAGGTACTTCAAAAGCTCGTATTTCGCTACGGTCGCAATTTGTCGGACGCTGTTCGGTGCCATTGCTATGCCTCCCCCTCAGGCACGAGTTGCAGATAGACGTCTTCTATTGCTGCGCGCTGCGGCATGTAGGAAACGACTTTGACGCCTGTGTTTAGAATCCCTCGCAGCACTCTGAACTGTGCTTCCGGACCCCCGGTGAAACTCACTTTGAGCGCGAGCGTTTCGGTGCGTTTCACGGATGTGATATCATGTAGTGCGTTGATGGCTCTAAACTCGGGTGGCGTGATCGGCTCAAGCGTGTTGATCGTCACGGTGACGTCGTGCCCTGCAGAGAGGTTCGCGACGGAATCGTAGGTCTGGAGGACGCCGCGGTCAATGATCGCTACTTTGTCGCATACCTCTTGCACTTCGTACAGTAGGTGTGAACTCATCAGTATGGTGATATCGGTCTTTATCAGTCCCTTGATAATCTCCCGCACTTCGACCATGCCGCGCGGGTCGAGGCCTGACGTAGGCTCGTCAAGAATCAGTATGGATGGTTCGTGCAGGAGCGCTTGAGCAATTGCCAATCGCTGTTTCATTCCTTTTGAAAATTTCCCGGTTCGCTTATCAGCCACTTCGAGGAGCTTGACCTGCTCTAGAACAGCGTGCGAGCGGTCGGCAATCGCTTCGCCGCTCATGCCGCGGATTGTTCCAACGTATGACAAGCATTCCTCGGGCGTCAGTTGCGGGTAAAACTCGGGCGTTTCCACGACCGCGCCCACTCCGTCGAGTGCGGCTTTGGGATGGTGGATGACGTCTACACCGTTGAGATAGGCCTTGCCGCTTGAGGCCCTAAGCAAGTTTGTCAGCACCTTTATGGTGGTGGTTTTGCCCGCCCCGTTAGGACCGAGATATCCCACACAAACGCCCCGTTCGACGGTCAAACTGAGGTCGTTTACCGCAACGTACTCTCCGTACTTTTTCGACAAATGCTCGATTGCTATCGGTTCCATCGTTGATCAACCTTCTCTGCGTGCCGCCTTTTGCATTCGCGTTTAAGAGCTAATTTGCTGCTGTCTATAAAGCGCATTAACCGTTTTATACATTTTGGTTGCGTGTTTGTGCGAGCGTAGGTGAATGTGCCCGTAGACGCAAGGTCGCTTAAGTAAAGACTGGCCACTACCGCTGGTACCGCTTATCGAATAGCATCTGAATCGTGACGCTCAGATTGATATAAGCGCGGATTGGTGTCTGCTGCGTTTTGATTTTAGTGTAAGAAACTCAGCTGTTTTAGCTTGACAATAGGTTTATTAGAGATAGATCAGATAGCACTGCGTTAGGGCTCGTGGTCTAGCTGGTTATGACGTCGCCTTGACATGGCGGAGGTCGCNNGGTTCGAATCCGGCCGAGCCCATCGTTCTTTTTGCAATCGGATGCGAGAATTATGACGGACGATGAGCGCGACGAAGACGAAGAGTTGCACAACTCTAGCGAGAAGTTGCACAACTCTACTGACGCGCCTGATGCGGACGATGAGCAACCAGAAGAACAGACGGACGAGTCTACCTATGTAGTTGATCTTGGCGACTTCGCCCCGATATATTATCATAGAGATGAGGACGGCGAGTTACATAGTTATGAATTCCTTCCCGAAGAGCTCATTTTTCCAGATGGATATTTTTCAGAAGAAGAGCTACGGAAAGCGGCAAAGATGAAGACTATAAAGGCTGACCTCGACATTGTCAAAGTTGTAAGGACGCCAGAAGAAGCCGAAAAAGGAATTACGGTCCCGGCTCCGCAACCTGGAGAAGCCCGTGATTTGCGAGTGCACGTATCAACTAAGACCGGTCCTGCTAATTTTACAATAGTAGCCAAACGCACCGGTGAGCGCTCGTCAAACTGCGACGGCACGGCGATATCGGAAGACTACCGCCTCTCTCCTGCTGTACCTTCTGCCGGCCTGGGCTCCTTAGACGCTGACGCGGAAGTACCACTTACGTTCGGCTTCATGCTAGACGAGCTTAATGCGTATGTCACCTATCGGAGTGAAGGTCTTGCCAAGAAATCTCAGGACTGGGTCAAACGAGCCGCACAGGCGCTATGGGAAAGCACCCGGGGCGAGATATCGCAGACGAGTATGGCCGCTCTAAGAACCTTTACTCTTGACAAATATTCCTCAATCGATTCGCACAGAAAGGTGCTGGGCTTTGCAACTGCTTTTCTCAAGCACCTCGCAAAGACGCGGTTTGAACCCCGCTATCAATCGTTTGACATCTTTTTGGAACCCCCAAAGACGGTTAGGGTCAGAAAGGCGATCACCGAGCGCATCGTTACGCGCGAGGACATCGTTCAAGCATTAGGGCGAATCGACGCGGCTGAGAGAGAAGGAAACATTACCCCTTCAAAGGTTCGCAATTACCGCGCATTCACACTCCTCGCGGCTTATACGGGATTACGACCAAGCACGATACAGCGTTTGACCGTTGGACAGTTCAGAACGGCTATGAAGGAAGATAAGCCTGTGCTGCACGTTCTCGCCGAACAAGAAAAGAATAGAGTCGAACATTACGTGCCCATTCACCCTGTGGTAATAGGCACTGTAAGCGCAGTTTTAACGCACGATTTCGAAGAAACGGGCGATGATGAGCCCTTGTTCATGTTCAACTCGTTTGAAAAGTGGCTAGAACGACAAAAAATCCCCCTTCCACGTGTGCGTGATCCAGCCAAGGCGCATTTGTGGTTAAGCGACTTCCGCAAGTTTGCTGAACAATTTGGAGATATAATCGGCTGGGATGCGACAAACCGCAAGTATGTCCTAGCGCATGGGATGACTGGCGTTGACTGGGAACATTATAAGCACCCCCTTCCCGAGGATGTTTACGATACCTACATGCGATTTTGGTGGGATGTCGAAATTGGCTGTTGAATTGGTGCGCTCAAGGCAGGTTGAAGGCGGCTGCGTACACAGCAGCACCCTTAGCCACGATAAGCACGGCCAACGGTGGGGCAGCTCGAGGAAGCTGTGAGATAAGCAAACTTAGAACTCGCAAGAGCTCTGGTCAAGTCGAAGCCATCCTGTGACTAATTGCCGCAGGCAGCGCCGCCATGCATTAGGACCAATCTCTATGCACTTACGACGTGCCTCGTTACTGCGAATCCGTGATTTGCTTTAGGACCCTCAAATACTTGAGGATCAAATATGATCTGTCTAAGATGCATGATCTCGAAAAAGTGTTTGTAAGTTCAACTATTGACGACTTGAAAGAAGAGCGCAAGAAGATTAAGGAACTCATCGAAAAGCCCCCCACAAGGTACAAATACGTAGGCGCGGAGGATTTCGGAAGCCAACCGGAACGCCCAAAGACCGTTTCGCTTGTTGAATTAGTAGATTGTAGCGCTTACGTAGGGATACTTGCGAATCGTTATGGAAGCATCCTGGAAGGCGACGATGTTTCTATCACAGAACTAGAGTATCGCAAAGCCAAAGAAATTGACATTCCGTGCTTGATCTACTTTAAGCGGGAGCTAGCACCTGGACAGACAAAAAGTGATTACGAAACGGAAGATCCGACAGCCACGAAGAAACTGAGAGAGCTGAAAGAAGAGATTAAGCGAGACAATACCATTTCGTGGTTCACTGACCCCAGCGATCTTGCTGGGGGGGTTCTAACTGATCTGCGGCATTTGGACGAACGGCAAACCATCCAAAATACAAATGCTTGGTATCGTTTGACTTTAAAAAATAGCGACATTAAAGGAAAAATAATTGCGCGCAAAGAAACCGAAACTATTGTATCTCAACTTCTCTCGTTTGACGCTCGCTACGACATATTGCTCACAGGCGTGGGAGGGGTCGGCAAGAGCGGCATTATCCTTCAAGTCATCGAGGCGTTAACTTCGCGCGGTTTTCCTTTTTTAGTTTTTCGGATAGATAGCTTGCCGCCGCCAACAAGAGAATTTGGCGGGCGGCTTGGCTTATGTGATTTTCCAGTGCGGATTCTGGCGGAAGCTGCGCAAGACAAGCGCTGTGTGGTTATTCTCGATCAGCTAGACGCGCTGAGCGAGGGTTCCATGCAACAGCCAGAACTAGAGAGCTGCATTGATGAGATAATCAAAAGCGTGCGCGCTCATCCGAACATGCGGCTGCTTGTAGCTTGCAAACAATTTGATTTGGAGAATGATGACCAACTGCTAAATTTGATTTCAAGAAACAAACTCACTGATAAGATAGTCGCGGATTCTTTGTCACAAGAGACCATCGTACGGGTTATGAAAGACAATGGGATCCATATCACTCTGTCTGACGAACAGCTTGAGTTGTTTTCCTTACCTCTGCATTTGAAGCTACTTGTAGAGGGCGCGGAAACGACTGCTGACGTACTCCATTTGACCACTCCCACTATCTTGTTCGAGAAGCTATGGGAATATAAGAACAAAACACTCCGCAAATATGGGTGCGCTGATGGAACGTTTATCGCCATTATTGATCGAATTATTGACCATTTTCAACACAGCCAAGCTTTATTTGTCCCTACTGAAAAATTGGACGATTTCCGGCGTTGTGCTGACAAAATGGTTTCAGAAAATGTTTTGATTTTTAGCGGAACCTGCTACGCTTTTTTTCACGAGAATTTCTTTAACTATGCTTTTGCGCGCCGTCTGATTGGCAAGTCCGGTGATGATTTAGTTAACTATCTCGTCGAATCGGGACAGAATATATTTCAATATTCTCTTGTTCAAAGCCTCCTGCTGTACGAGCGAGATAAGTACTTCCGCGACCAATATCTTAACGACGTAGCCATATTACTCAGCAGCCCCGATATTCGATTTCACCTCAAACTTGCAGTGTTGGCGACACTCGCATCATTGGAGAAGCCACAAAAGGAAGAATGGCGGCTTATTTCAACTCTAGTACACAATCATGGCGATCCACTTTCAGAAAGAGCGTGGCGCGTATTATACCATTCATCAAGCTGGTTCGAATTACTAGATTCTAATCATGTGATAGAAAAGTGGCTGGAATCACAAGATGACATCTTAGTCGATCGCGCAGTAATCTTGCTTTCATATATGCAGCAGCTTCACGCAAGGCGTGTCGCGGAATTATTGGCACCATACGTTGGAATATCAGAACCTTGGAATGAGAGATTGGCGCGCGTTGCGATATATGCCGATCTTGGAGCTGACCGCGCGTTTTTTGACATATTTCTTAAGATGATTGATATCGGCTCTTTTGATAATGACATAAGAGCACAAAGTGAAACTTTCTGGTACATTCTTGACAAGTCCGTAAAAGCTCGCCCAGATTGGGGATGCGAAGCCATTGGTGGTTATCTAAACCGCATGCTAGCCTTGAGCGTAAACGCTGGCGAATTGAATCCTTTTGATTACGGACAGAGCATAGCGGCACACGGCAGTGACGCAAGGCAAATGTTGGTTCAATGTGCGAAGAATGCTCCCACTCGATTTACAGGTGAAGTACTGCCTTTCATGCTCGCCGTCATGCAAAGAACCCTGCAAGAAGTTGACAATTTACTTGGGTATGATTCTGTGTGGGGATTCCGAAATTACGGTGGGAATTACTACATCAAAGATCAGATCCTGCACGCGATGGAAATCGCTTTCAGACGCCTTGCGGTGTGCAAACCTGATGAATTTGCGGGCTTAGTAGCCAGACTTGAGCCGTATAGATTTAACACGGTGTATTACCTCATAATCCGCGGGTATGCAGCAAATGCAAAGCGTTTTGCCGACGAGTCCATCGATTATCTCTGCGCTGATTCAGCGCGATTAGACGTCGGATACATCGAGAAAGATCATTGGGTAACCCGTGAACTTCTAGAAGCCATCAGCCCTTATGGTTCCGATATTCAACTCATCCGACTAGAGAATGAGGTATTAACTTATTATCCGAGATTCGAGCGTGGTATCAAAGGCTTTCGGGATAACGGTCGTGCACAACTTATTTTGTTTGACGGTATAGTACCAGCCCGTCGCTCAAATACTACTAGGCTACGATTGGACGTCTTAACGAAAAAATTTGGTCCCCACGCGCTGGATCCGCCCAAGGAAATAGAAGTTGAGTATACTAGGCCTCCAATTTCTGAAGAAGAAGCAGCCGTAATGACGAACGACGACTGGCTTGCTGCAATGAACAGATACGATTCTGAATACACACCGTTTTCATTGAGTAATGGTTTCACTGGGGGAGCACTCGAATTATCACGTTTACTTGAGACTGAGGTACGAAAGGATCCTACGCGTTTCGCCGATTTAGCGTCTACATTTCCGGACGAAGTCCACCATTCTTACATTGATGCAGTCCTACGAGGTATTTCTAATTCTGACGTAGAGATCGATGCGCGTGCAGTTTTCAAAGTGTGTGAGCATTACCACCAATATGCTGGGCAGCCATTTGGGCGTTCGATCCCCAACGCTCTTGCCAACTGCAAGGATGCGATTCTTCCAAAAAGGATACGAGACATCATCATTTACTACGCCCTCAATGACCCTGATCCTCCCAAAACGTGGGATTCAAAAGCACATAAAAGCAGCGAAGAGATTTTGACAATCGGTATTAACTCGGTGCGAGGGGCTAGCGCATTAGCGATAGAAAAACGCATCTCGTACGACGAGTCTCGTCCAGTGCGCAACGCGTGCTACCGATATTTCCTGCCAGCGATAAAACAGATCGCTCTGGATCACTCTGCTGCAGTAAGATCGTGTGCGGCTGCGATATTAACATCTATGCTCGGCAATGATCCGAAAAACGCTTTTGCCTATTTTTCTTTACTCGTCGAAATAGATGAGGATGCACTGCTTAACACTTATTACGTGACGCAGTTTTTAAACAATGCAATAACGACGGATCTACATGAAATTGAACGCATTTTAGAAAGAATGGTGAGCTCGCATGTTGACGAAGTGGCAACGAGAGGAGCCGAGTACGCTTCTCTAGCCGCACTTTATGTGGACGAAAACCACCCTTTAGTCCAGCAATGCATATCGGGCACCGTACCGCAACGTCTCGGGGTTGCGGCGATTTTTTCCCGGCATTTGCGACAAGCACATTCTAAGCGATTTTGCGAACGAGTACTTGTTCGGCTACTTAGGGACACCAGCGAAGAGGTCCGCTCTCGATCTTCTTTTTGCTTTATGTCGTTCGAGAGCGAAGATTTTCTTCAACGGACCGAACTAATTCATGCATTTATCAACAGCCCCGCATTTTCGGCGAATTCTCAAACTGTAATTTACGCACTGGAACAACTCTCCGATCCGCTCCCTGATATCGCAATCGACATATGTGAACGTTTCTTAGATACTGCCGGCGATGACATTAGCGATTTCCAGAAGAGTGCGTTTGCGGAGGGCATCACAACAGGAGAATTAGCCATTCGAGGATACAAAGAAAATCGGACTAATCAAACTGTGCAGCGTCGATATGGCGATCTTATTGAGCGGATGCTCAAGTTACGCGTTTACGGACTAGAAGAAAAAATAAAAGAGCTAAGTGAATTTAAACGAAAAAGCGAGGAAGGTTAGCGCTTGAACATGCTCTGCTTTCCGATCGATGGTAATGAGGCATCTTACAACGATCAGCTGAATGATCGCCCGGCTCATTTATTAACGCGCAATTGAAAGTGACCGTGCATTTTTCATTTCTTTGCTTTTTTAGCGATCTGTGGTCCACAACAAGCTGCTGATGCGGGCTCTCTCCGCTTTCTTCGTTGCTTACGGGCAAGCCCCCTTGCGCCTAGAGAGCTGTAGTGCAGACGCCGCAGTTCGATACTAAAGGCGTGCCAGCTATGACATTGGAGGCAACCTGAAAATTTCTCTGCGACTCCCCATTATGGCGGCAAACTTCGAGCTGTGCCGGAAAAAAGGCCAGCCGGGGGGGCGGTCGGTGGCCCCGGTGTCTGCGTGTCCGAAGTTCCCGGTCCGGAGCGCCTGCAAAACCCCCTAGTGGTCCCGGCCAGGCGTCCAGAAGCTTTACGTTATGAAAACGAAGTGAGTTCGACTGTCCTCTCCATCTATAAGGTATATCACCTCATCTCGTGTTGCCTTTTCAAGCGTGACGCCTTCGAATCTGTAGTCGCAAACGTCGTCGGTTGCTTTATAATCCCACGGCATCTCTGAATGATCCACTAAAGTGTAAACTGGGGGCGTCCCAAATCTGAAATGGATGCTGTACCAGTGAAAGATCACCTTTACCGGCTGGGGAACGACCCACCCTTTTCGCGCCTTTTCTGTCGCAGCTATCTACGTAGTCATTAGGTTGTGCATCACGTCATCGTCAACGAGTTTCATCGTCACCTCGTCGATATTAAGTCCCGCGGCAATATCCGGAGGCGCGCCGTCTTCATCACCTTCTAGTGGAGGACTTTGGAAGGATCTCCGCAATTTATAAACAGCGGTAGGATACTGATAGACGCGACCGACCGCGCGCTTCACCTCTTGAATACGCTTTCTTGATGGAAGTGCTTTTGGGACACTGTTTTTTCGAATGGCCCAGACTGCGCACACCTCTTCAACAGCCCGCGTAGGTGCGAGCATTAGTACGCCAACAGTTGTTTAAAAGTTCACTGTCAGAGAGCCCGAAGACAAAAAGGTCTGCTCGTCATAGACAATCTTCATTGGAGTATTTCCCGCGGGCATCTCGAAAACGATAACTCCTGCCGTCTTGTCTCTTGACTATTTGTTACAGTCGGAAAAAGAAGAGCATAACTGGCCCAAATCGAAAAAAGAGATGATATACGCTAGAAGCTAAGGAGTGGTCGAAAGGAACACGCTGCGTTTATCATAGCATAGGCATGTTCAAAAATTACACGGTGATTTGATGTCTTCTTTGTTGGCCCTCTTATGGCACTAATGATGTAAAAAATATGGTATAATCTGCGGCCAGAACGGTATTGTTGGTATTGAAGCAGTTAATATCGGCGCCCACAATTCTCGATATAATCTGGCTACCTTTACATCGTGAGTTTTGACCAGAATCTCTCTTTCGGTAGACTCTAGAAAATCTCGCTTGAGAATTATATTAATTGTATGAGTTCCCGAATTCGGGAAATAGCAGTTCCATCGATAATGTATTTTCGATTCACGCTCTAGCGGCTTTTTCTGGCACAAGTCGCCGTTCACCACTAAACCAGCTGCTTGGAGTTCGACTGTCAGATACTTAGGAGGTGCATCGTCGTCAAGTACTGGCTCAAGGTCAACGTAGATATTGTGCGTATTGCCGCGGCGAATCCTTTTCGGTAGTTTCAGAACGCCTTTTTTGATACACTTTCTTAGTTCTGGCATATCGACTTCTTCAACCCTGCTCAGCTCGAATGCGAGACGTGTCGCTAAGAGAAAGGAGGAGATCGCCAGACACGCACTAATCGTGAACGTGATACTCTCCACATAATAGCCGCCATAAAAAAGGCTAATCGAGTAGGATAGCGCTATAAAAATAAAGACGTATGACGTGAGCCAGCGCTTCTTAATAATTCCACCCCAAGTAGAACGCGACGGCTTCACCATATCCTAAGCTAGGATTCCTAAGCTATGCTGAGCGTGCAGAACTTTAATTTGTGAATTCGATGCCTCGCCAATATCGCATGTAGGTATCATAAACGTCTTCGGGTAGAGGAGCTTGCAGTCATGCCGTGCGCTAAGACATACTTGCGGTTTGTCGTATCCCAGCCGATAACATCTCCAAACTGTTCAGCAAACTTGCGGAAGTCGCTTAGCCACAGACGCCTTGCTTGGATCGCGAACGCGCGCAAGCGGGATTTTCTGTCGTTCTATCCAGTTTTGAAACGAACTAAATGAGTGCTATGACACTATTTAGAAAAGAACTTGAAACGACGTAATGATGCTCTATACTGCTCTATTTCTTGATCATATTCTTGTTTTACACCTCTACCGGCGCCCGCGTTATGACCACACAACCTATTTTACGTAGGCACTTAGATGCTAAGTACAGCCCTCAGCGCGAGCTCTTTACTTGCTGGGGTGTTTCAGCCCCCACGGGATCCAGATTGCGGCCTCTAATATTGCCACAACTGCAAGAGAGATGACGGACGTCCCTATGTTTTGCAGTATGCTAAAATTACTGGCATAGAAAAACAACCAGAGCCCCACGAACAGCAGCCACGCAAATGCGACAGCGATGCCGGCAAACAGCAACAGCGAGGGTGGCGGGGCTTCCTGACCTTGCATCTTGGGTCTTTGTGTTGTCCTAGAAGCTCTTGCGCTGCCTCCGCCGCCAGCCCCAAGGACGATAAGGCCAATAACGTATCCGAGGTTATACCAAAATCCATTATTGTTGAGCTGGTAAAGCACGATATTGTTGTCAAACCAACTGGCTATGAATGATAAGAAAACAATAAGACCTTGCCACAGGCCAAGCCAAAAGTTCGCTGGCGCCCCTGACAAATCTCGGGTCGGCATCCCGACATGGTACACTATTACGTAAATTGCGACGGCTACTATAGCCAGCCCTATCAGGACAAAAAGTGGAATAAACTTCCTGATTCTTTCGTCCATAATTCCTCCCTTTCTTTAGTAGCTGCTTTGTGCAGCGTTAAGTTTTTGCCCTTTTATCGTGGATTCATACCCGGTGAGGCGTGCAAACGTGCAGTTTTGAAACGCTCAGACTTGCCGCGAGCCCGCTTTTAGGACTCTCCGCGCTGCCAGGCCTGAGTAACACTTATCTTTAAGGAGAATAAACCAAACGGTCGTGGTTTATTATGCCAACTGAAGGAGAAAATCTTATGAGCGAGGAGAAGAGCTTTCTGCGATTCGGCGGCATTGCCGGTATTCTGGCCGGCATCTTCTTCATTTTCACCATCGTCACACTAATTAGTTTCGGGAATCCGACGACTGCCAACGCAACGGAGTTGGTCAGGGGGTTCCCCGATCACAGAACGGGCCTTGCGGTGGGGAATGCCTTCTACTTTTTGGTCAGCGTCTCGTTAGTTGGTCTCCTCCTTGGCCTGTATCAGGGTCTCCGCAGGGAGAGCCCGGTACTCGCCTCTTTCGGGAGTCTCCTATACGTTCTAGGTCTAGGAGTGACCTTTGTTGAAGACGCAACACAGGTCGCTTTCGATCCGATCTCCAACCTCTATCATGCTGCCGGGGCGACCGCTGCGGACCAGGCTACACTCACCCTCTTGTGGCAGGCGACCCAGGGCATGTTCAATCAGTTTGACGTTGCAGCGACACTCCTCCTGTCGACGGGTTTAATCGTTCTCGGAGTGGCCATGTTCAGGGTATCATCTTTTGGCAAGGTCTTCGGCGGGTTGAGCTTGGCGATCGGGGCAGTTCAGATCGTGGGGATATCTTTCCTTTCGACCAATTCTGCCGCGTACGCCCCTGTCGCCCTTCTCGCCTTCTTAGTCTTCCCTGTCGTCTTCGGATGGAAGCTCTACAGCCTGTCAAGGGCCGCATAAGGAATCTTAAGGATCGGTGCAGGGGTGACCCCGCCTTTATGGGGTCTTCCAACACAATAGACTTTGTTGGAACCCCTGCGACCGCCCAACAACCCAAGTTATCACGCGGAGATTCTCCGGACTGCACAATAAGTTGCGGTTAAACTGCCGCTGTATTGCCTGATGATGATCTCGCTGTGAGAGTTCAAGTCCTTCCGATATTTCATTTAAACACTGTAGAAGTGCTTAGGCAGCGGATGCCGATAACTGTCCACTCGATGCCGCGGACTCCATGAGTCAGGATATAAGCACGATTAGATTCATTCCGTCCTACGACATCGCCATGTTGCTCCGCAAACTTCCGCAGGTCGGAGGTGACGAAGTGGCTGCTGCATCTTGCTAAAGGGATCCTTAAATTCTGCAACCATTTGCGAAGCTCTCGAGCATAAACACCAGTTCGCTTCCACCCCTGCCGTGACAGAGAAGATCCTTCATGAGTGCAAGCTGTGGATGCAGCGGCACGTAATGCTCCATCCCGATCTTGTCCTGTGAGATTCAACGTAAGCGACAGGCTTGTCAAGCTTGAGTGCTGCCCTAAACTGTTCAACCCTGAGTGTTTTATCGTACTGTAAGGGCGTTGACCCGTAAATGCCCCAAACATTACAATCCCAACAAACTGCCGAGCACTTGCTTCGTCGATCGAACCGTATAACATCTGCTGCTTGATAATTGCCAGCACGTGTTCAATATCGTCTTTTTTGACCACTCGCCCTGTCAAATTGATCTTTTTATCTCTCATTTGAGGGAAAAATCACAACGATTAAGCTCGAGTGCATACTACGGGCAGTCTAACCTTTTATTCGTGAATCACAGAAGCAAGACATTTTTTTGAGATAACATTCATTTTGGGTTCGTTTATACATTCCAACGCTTCCTAGTCGCGCGCGGCTAATCACAACAATTAAGTGTCCAGCCCGAACCTCAGCATCATTATGTCAGCCGCTGAATATTGCTCAGGGTTTTTTCCTGCACTTGGACTTCCAAAACACGAGCTGTTCGAGATTCACCGTAGCAAGATCTCGCTCCACCACGCAAAAAATGGCTATAGCTATCCAACAGTGCGATTGCCGCACACATTCTCGCAACTTGCAGGATTGCCAACCAAAATCTA